>USDH01000044.1 GCA_900553415.1 uncultured Collinsella sp.
CCTGTATGCCGAGACGGCCATCACCGCCATCACAGCGCAAAACACACTGGGCGTCACCGCCGTGCAGGATATCTCGCCAGATATCGTCGCCGCGCAGATCGACGCCGTTTTTGACGATATCCGCCCGAGCGCCGTCAAGATCGGCATGGTTTCTTCTGTCGAGATTATCGAAGTCATCGCCGACCGCTTGAGCGCCTGGAACGCACAAAATATCGTCGTCGACCCCGTTATGGTCGCCACCTCGGGCGCTCGCCTGATCGCAGAGGACGCCGCCGAAGCGCTTACACGCCGCCTGTTCCCGCTGGCGACCGTCATCACGCCCAATATTCCCGAGGCCATGGCGCTGCTCGATTACGAAGTCGATTCCGAGCGCACGCAGCAAAATGCCGCCATGCTTCTCACCCGCCGCTTTGGATGCGCGTCCCTCGTTAAGGGCGGGCATTTTGTCAATGAGGCCAACGATGTGCTAGCCGAGCCCGCACCGCTCGATGACGAGGGCAACCACCTGGGCGATCCGCTCACCACGTGGTTCCGCCACAAGCGCATCGAGACCGGCAACACGCATGGCACCGGCTGCACGCTCTCGTCCGCCATCGCCTGCGCGCTGGCCCGGGGCATGGATCTTGCCGACGCCGTCAACGCCGGCAAGGCCTACCTAACCGGCGCTCTGGCCGCCGGCCTGAACATGGGCAAAGGCTCCGGCCCCGTCAATCACATGTGGCAGTACTAAAGTCCGCAACCCAAACCACCGCAAAGGACACCTTTGTGGTGGTTTGGGGTCGCGCTACTCACCGAGCATCTCTTGGAGCTTGGCTGCCACGGCATGTCCCAAGCTCTCGTGGCTTTCGGGCATCATATGCAGATAGTCGATATCGCCCGGCTCGGCAAAGTCGGCGGCATTCAAAAAGTCGCAGCCAAACTGCTCGGCTACGTGCGCGTAGTACTCGGCAAAATGCTCCGAGGCCTCGGCGGAATGCTCGTCAAAATCGGTCATATACACATCGGCGATTTGCGGCTTAATCTTGATAGGCGCCATCAGCAAAATGCGCGGGCAGGGCGCGGCATCGGTCCAGGGAAACGCGCGGACGGCGCGAATCAGCGCCATGGCGCCACGGGCGATATCGGAAGCCGTCACGTTAAAGACCGTCTTACAGTCGTTGGTGCCCAGCATGATCACAATGGCGTCCAGCGGCTTATGGGCCTCGAGCAGCATCGGAAGCGCGCGAATGCCGTTGAGGTTGGTGTCCAGATGGCACATATCGTCGCGCACCGTCGTGCGGCCGTTGAGCCCCTCCTCAATCACATGCCAGCCCTCGCCCAGGTCACGCTGCGCCACGCCGCACCAGCGTACATCCTGCGCATAGCGTACCGCGGTGCCATCGCGCATACCAGCCGGATCATAGCCATAGGTGTTGCTGTCGCCAAAGCACATAACGTTTTTCATCGTAAGCTCCCCACTCAATAAAAAGCCGACGGAAGCAGCCTCTCCCGTCGGCTCGACCTATCTGTCAGCACGTACCGATTACAGGTACTTGCGCCAATCGTCGTCATCCTCGTCATCCTCGGCAGCGGCCTGAGCCTGCCCGGCGGCACGGGCGGCCGCAGCGCGGGCGGCAACCTGGGCATAGGACTCCTCGTTGCGCTCGGGGAAGCTTGCCAACACATGCTCGAACTTGGCGAAGTCCTCATCCCAGCGCGTAGAGGGCACAGCAAAGAAGACCTGCTTGACCTTGAAGTCGCCCGATGCGAGCTCCTTGCGGAAAATCTCGGCCACGGCCTCGGCATCAAAACCGTTGTTGTCGCAGCCCCAAGCGCCCAGTACGAGCTTCTCGCGATCCAGCTCGTCGCAGATGGCGAGCACAAAGCGGATACGGTCGCGCAGCGCGTCCAGCAGCGCATCGTCGCTCACGCGGTACTTCTGGCGTGCGCGCTTGGCATTGGGCGCGGCGGCCACGATCACATCGGCATACGCATGCACGTGGTTGCGGTCAAAACGCACCGCAGGCACTACCAGCGCACGGTTGCGGTAGAGCTCGCAGTTGATATTGCGGCGACGGTTCTCGCCATACCACTTGCGCTGCTTGTCGAGCACGTTGTACAGATACGAATCGGCGCAGAGCGTAGCCTCCTGGCCCAGATAGCCCTGGATGTAGCCGCCACCCGGGTTGGTGAACGAGGCAAAGGCGAGCACTGCCATGTCGCAGAACTGCGCATAGCCACGGCCGTTGTCCAGAATGGCCTGCGTGGCGGAGGCATCAAGCACGGTGACCTCGGGCAGGGTCGGAGCGGGCTCCTCGGCAGGCGCGGACTCGGTCTCTGCGGGTTCCTCGGCAGGCGCAGACTCGTCCGTGACCTCGGTCTCGACGGACGCAACCTCAGCGGCCTCGACCTCGGCGGACTCAGACTCCTCGGCAACCTGTTCTTCGGCGGCCACAGCAGTCTGAACCTTGGCCTTCATCGCCGCGACAAAGCCGGCAGGCATACCGTCGAATTCGCGAACGCCGGCAAGCGAGCGCTCGATATCCTTGGCGCAGGCCTCGGACACAGCCGCCACGTGACGCTCGGCGGCCTTGGCACGGGCCTCGCGCTTGGGATTGGGCTGACCCGCGCGATTAGACCTGCGGTTACGGTTCCTGTTGTCGACGTCTGCCATAAGTGGTCACCTTTCCTGTCGCTGCCGCTATCGGCTTTTTCTCATCCATGATACCCCGCCGCGTACAAAAAAGACGGCCCCGAAGGACCGCCTTTCGCATCGATTTACACGCACGACAAGCACCGCTGCAATTTGGCACTAGTCGCGACGACCGAGAATGTTCAGGATGCGCAGGAACACGTTGATAATGTCCACGAACAGATTGGACGCCATGAGCACCGCATTGGGCAGCGTGGGCGGCACCGTCGTGGCAACATAGGTGTCGTAGCCAATAAAGCCGGCGAACACCACGATCACGATCAGGTCGGTGATGGTCTGCGAGACGCCCATAAACATCAGCACGATCTCAACCAGAATAGTGGCGAGCAGAATGCCAAAGCCGATGCCATATACGCGCTGGAAAAACTTGGGGAACGTCACGCCCAAGGCGCCAAAGACAAAGGTGATGGCGGCCGTAGCGATAAAGGCAGTGTTGATGGTGGGCAGGTCGTAGTTGGCAAGGCCAAACGACGCGGTCAGGCCAAAGGTACTCGCAAAGATTACGTAGCCCACAAGGGACAGACCCACGGACTGCTTGCCCGCAGCAGCCGACATCATGACCATGCCGACGATGGTTAAAATAAACGAGCCAAAGACCAGCGGTAGGGCGGCGCCGCTCATCATCATGCGGGCAAACGACATGGTGCTCGTAAAGTAGGCGCCAGCGCCCATGGCGCAAAAGCCCAAGAAGATGAGGGCGGACATGGCGAGATTGTACGCGCGCGGCGACATCTCCTTGGCGCGGCTTGCGCCGGTCTCGACGGGGCCGTTCTGATAGCCCTGAATATCGTTCATACTTCGCCCTTTCAAAAAGCGCCACGACAGCGCCGTAGGTGACAAGATCCCTGCCATTGTACCCGAATGCCGTGCGCTCTTACCTGCGGCGCTCGCCCTCAAGCGTGCGGTCAAACGCCCATACCCACCAACGCATCACATGCGTCTGCGAGCCATCCGCCCGCTCACGCGTTTGGTCCTCCAGATACAACTCGGTCGCATGTCCGCCAAAACGTACCTTATAGGTTGCCGTACGAATGCCGTGAACCGTCAGGCCAAACCCGGTGGTCGAGATAATTTCGTCGATCGTAAAGCAACGGCCGTCGACCCAGCAGACGGTGACCGGCACGACTTGTCCGCCCGCAAGGATGCGGGTCACGACGTCCACATACTGCTTGTGCACGCGCCGAGTTTTGCCGTCTGTCTGTCGATATTCCATGCCTCCTATTATCGAACGCATGTTTGCATATTGTAAAGCGAACAGACTGTGGTTTTGGGGTGTTGGGGCGCGCGCACGTGTCCTCATGGTGTGTTAGCAAAAAGAACACCCGCGGTCAACAGGGCTAATATTCATTTTTAGTGCCAAAAAATTCACTGCTCCCATCAGAACTCGGTAAAGAAACCCGCAGGAGGTGATACGATTTATCATGTTTTTGTAACGTGCCTGTAAACTTCGAGAAAGCCCATATATGGACGTAACGTTCTCAACCTTCCTCGGCCAACTTGTGTCGAACCCAGTCCTTGCCGTCACCGTGATCCTCGCGCTCGGCGCCATCTTCGTCAATGGATGGACCGACGCACCCAACGCCATCGCGACCTGCGTCACCACGCGTTGCATGCCCGCCCGCGCCGCCATTCTCATGAGTGCCGCATTCAACTTCCTCGGCGTACTCATCATGACGCACTTTAACGCGAGCGTCGCCAACACCATCTCACATATCGTCGACTTTGGCGGAAACAGCACCATGGCGCTCGCGTGCCTCTGCGCGGCGCTGTTCTCCATCGTCGTCTACGGCGCCACGGCATCGCGTTTTGGCATCCCCACCTCGCAAAGCCACAGCCTTATCGCCGGCCTGACCGGTGCCGCCATCGCCCTCGGCGGTGCGAGTAGTGTCAACGTCCACGAGTGGATGAAGGTCATCTACGGCCTGGCGCTCTCCATTGGCCTGGGCTTTGTCATGGGCTGGATCCTGTGCAAGCTCGTCTCGATTCTTTTCGCCGCCGCCAACAGGCGACGCGCCAACGTTTTCTTTAAATATGCTCAGATTGCGAGTGCCGCGGCCATGAGCTTTATGCACGGCGCGCAGGATGGACAGAAGTTCATCGGCGTGCTCTTTTTAGGTGTCGCCTTCGCCAACGGCCAGACTAGCGTCGGCGACGCCGGCATCCCCATCTGGATCATGCTGCTGTGCTCGGCCACCATGGGCATCGGCACCAGTGTGGGCGGCGAGCGCATCATCAAGTCCGTCGGCCAGAGCATGGTCAAGCTCGAAAAGTACCAGGGCTTCTCCGCCGACCTGGCGGGCGCCGCGAACCTGCTGCTTGCCACCCTTACCGGCATCCCCGTGTCCTCCACGCACATCAAGACCTGCGCCATCATGGGCGTCGGTGCCGTCAAACGCCTCTCGGCCATCAACTTCGGCGTCGTCAAGGACATGATGTTCACCTGGTTCTTCACCTTCCCCGCCTGCGGACTCATCAGCTTTGTCATGGCCAAGCTGTTCATGATGTTCCTCTAGCCACACCGAGCGTCCATCCGGACCGCAAAACTTCGCCCACCCGTCTTCGCCTCGAAAGGACCCACTCATGGCAAAGAAACCCGATTCGTTCTACTTTGACAACTACGTCGCCTGCGCCGATCTTGCCGTCCAGGCCGCCGAGCTGCTTACCAAGATTTTCGAGAACTTCGATCCCGCGAAGATTCACGATATGCTCGACAAGATGCACGCGATCGAGCATGCGGCCGACAAGAAGCACCATGAGCTTGAGGACGCCCTGCTCACGGCCTTTATCACCCCGCTTGAGCGCGAGGACCTGGATCTGATGAGCTGCTCGCTCGACACCGTGCTCGACCGTATCGAGGGCGTCGTGCAGCGCGTCTACTTCACCAACATCCAGAGCATCCATCCCGACGCCATCGTCATCGCCCACAAGGTGATCGACGCCTGCCGCGCCATGAAGGACCTGATGGTCGAGCTGCCTAACTACCGCAAGTCCAAGACGCTGCGCGAGCTCGTCATCCAGATCAACACCATCGAGTCCGAGGCCGACGAGCTCTATATCAACGCCATGCGTAACCTGCACGTTAACGGCAAGGACCCGCTCGAGGTCATCGCTTGGCGTGACGTGTACGCCTTCCTGGAGTACTGCGCCGACTGCTGCGAGAATGTGGCCGATGTCGTGGATTCGATTGTCATGAAGAACAGTTAATTGGGGGTACGTGTCCCGGCGGCGAAGGGCCGGCCACGGTTTGCTTTCTCACTCCGGCTGCTTTGCAGAGTCGTTCGAAAGTAAACCGTGGCCGGCCCTTCGCCTTACGTACCACCATTGGGAACTTTGGCTGATAGTTGTAGCGCGATGGGGGTTTGGCTGAAGGGACCTATGGTACCCGTTCGGACACTTTGGCCCTTGATGAGCGTTTGGCTGATTGCTGCTTTGGGTACTCTTTGGGTTACTTTTGGTTTGTTTGATTTTTAATTTTAGGAGGGCTTGTATGTCTTATTTGGATCTGGCTCGTGGTCGGTATTCTTGTCGTTCTTTTGAGGACCGTTCTGTTGAGCAGGCTGTGGTGGATGCCATTGTTGAGGCTGGGCGTATTGCTCCTTCTGCTTGTAATAATCATCCAGCCCGTGTGATGGTGCTGGATACGCCTGAGCTGTTGGAGAAGGCTGCTGCTTGTCAGCCTCGGTTTGCTCGTGATGGGTCTATCTTTGGCGCTCCGCTTGTCTTCCTTATTTGCTGCGTTACCGATGATGCTTGGGTACGCCCGTATGACCAGATGAATTCCAGTGAAATCGATACGTCCATCGTGTGTGATCAGATGATGATGGAGGCCACCGAGCAGGGCCTAGGAACGTGCTGGGTATGCCATTTTAAGCCTGAGGTGGCACAGGAGCAGTTCAATCTGCCCAAGGGCGTCTATCCCTATCACATGCTCGTCTGTGGCTATCCCGCCGACCACATCGCCGATCCCGAGCATCGCGAGGCCCGCACTATTCCCCTCTCCAACTTCCTCCTCAAGTAGTTTTTGGACATACCTTAAAATCTACCCTTGACCGCTCACCCGTTCGCCGAGTTCTGCGCCACTATGTGCAGGGCTCGGTTTTTTTATGTTACGCACCCCGGCACAGTCATAAAAAAGGACCCGCAAGCTGCGGGTCCTTTCTAGGCACTAAATTGTAGGCCGAATGTTAGTCCAGGTCGTCGGCAGCAAAGTTGTCGATCGGGGCAAAGGGATCGGCCACGGGGACAACCGGGTCAGCGACGGGCAGCGGCTCGGCGGGAACAGTCACTGCAGGAGAAGCGGCAGAACCGACCGGCGTGGAGGCCATGAGGTCGGCCGGGAAGGAGTTCTGGGCATCGTCCATGAAGTGCTGGATGAGCTTGAGATACTCTGCCTTGAACTCCTCACGGGAAGCCTTGAGACGATCGATTTCCTCGAGCTCGGCCTGCTTTTCGGTCAGAGCCTGGCGGATAACCTCGCGGGCCTTAGCGTCAGCCTCGTTGCGGATACGCTCAGCGTTCTCGTTGGCATCGTTGACGATGGTCTCAGCGGTCTGCTGGGCAGCGATCAGGGCAGCGGAAATCTGGCGCTCCTGAGCGGAGAAGTCAGGGGCGGGAGCAGCCACAGGGGCGGCAGGAACGGCCTGGGCGGTGGCATCCTGAGCCTGGGCAAGCTGAGCCTGTGCATCGGCAAGCTGCTGCTCGGTAGCAGTCAGACGACCCTTAAGGTCGACGATCTTAGCGAGCATAGCGTCAACCTCGGAGGACAGCGTCTCCAAGAAGACGTCGACCTCAGCAGGATCGTAGCCACGCTTGGCCTCAGAGAAAGTCTGAGCCTGGATGTCTGCAGGGGTAATAGCCATAACAAGTCTCCTTTTTCATCGCCTCGGCGCTACACGCCCGACGTAAGTTGCTAAGTCAGTTCTATACGAGTATACCTATAAGAAGCTGCAGAACCAGCCTCTGCACCAACTGCAACGCAATAATCGCAACGACCGGCGAAAAATCGATACCGCCCATCGGCGGGATGAAACGACGGAACAGGTTGAGCCACGGACCGCACACGCTATCGAGCACCGCAGCAATATCCTGAAGCAAACCACCCTGCTTCATGGGAATCCACGTCATAAAGCAGTAGACGACAATAAGCGTGGAATAGAAGTTGAACAGCGTGTTGACCAGCTGGACGATAGTGTAGATGTTGATGGGAATCTCCTCGTCTTGTCTTTACTTAAGGTAGCCGTCCGCACGAAGCTTCTTGAGATCGGAATCTTTGACCTCGCAACCGGCGGGCAGCACCATGAACACGCGGTCGCCCACCTCCTTGACCGTGGCACCCAGACCGCAGGCAAAGCCGTAAGAGAAGTCCAAGACGCGCTTAGCAACTTCGGTGCGTACGCCCACAAAAATCAGTGCGACAGGCTGCTTGGTGCGAACGCGGCGCACCACGGTCTCCACGTCGTCATAGCTCTCGGGGCGCAGGACATAGGCCGGCAGCTGCGGCGTGGCGTTGATGATATTGCTCGCATAGGCCGAGGCATCACTCGGTGCAGGCGCGGGCGCAGCGGCGGCACGGGCGCGGGTGTTCTCGGCGTAGCTCGACGGCGTGTCATAGGCACCAGGACGATAACCGCTCGCAACACTGTCCTGCGAGCGCGAAGGCGGGTTATACGTCGTGGCATGGCGGGAGTCATCGCCGACCAGCTGACCGGAGCGCGTATACACGGCAACCGACTCAGCTTCACCGCGGCGCGTCTGACCAAGCAGGCCGTTGCTCGGCTCGTCTTGGGTGTAGAAGCCCTCGCCCGAAGCACCGCCGTAGCCGTTGCCCTGATAACTATCGTCATAGCCGTCATCGTAGCCGTAGTCGTCGTCCTGGCCATAACCCTGGTCGTAACCCTGCTGGCCGCCCAGGTGCATCTTATTTTTAATCTCGTCAAGGAAGCCCATGGTTGTGTCCTCTCGCGGTTTAGTGCAGGCGCCCCGATAATCAGTGCGCACTTCAGAGCCTTATTTTACTGCAAACTCCGGGCTAAATACTACCCTGCCCAGGCGAACGAGCGTAGAGCCCTCCTCAAGGGCAGGCTCAAAGTCCTCGCTCATGCCGCAGGAAAGCTCAGGCAGGTTCAAATCGGGATGCGCAGCCTCCAGCTCATCCCTCAGCTCACGAAGCCCCGCAAAGGTGCGGCGTGCCACATCCTTATTCCCCCGGGGCGCCATAGTCATAAGCCCCTGTACGCAAATTCCCTCAAGTTCCGCAAGCTCACCCGCGGCGGCGCGAATCTCATCGGGCGAAAAGCCTCCCTTCGACTCCTCACCACTCACATTGACCTCGATGAGCACACGCTGGGGGCCGGCGAGCTCGCCTGCCTCAATCTTGCGGACAGCACGGCTCGAGATCGCCTGTGCCAGATGCAGCGAACCCACCGAGTGAATCAGCTCGGCTGAGCCCAGCACC
>USDH01000045.1 GCA_900553415.1 uncultured Collinsella sp.
CGTCACCGTGCACTCGACATACTGGGGATGGATACCCTGCTTCATGGTAGGACTCCTTATTGGTCAGGCGCTGGTTACCGATCAGCGCATAAGGCGTCTTGGTTTCCGACCAAGACAACAAACTCGACTATGGTACCACGGTGCCGCGCGTCCCACAAAAGGTTCACGGTCTTTTCGGAACGACACGAATCTGACCCATCGAAACACATCTCCACCGTTCCTTCAACTGGGAAAATGCCGTCCCCGGGGCCTGAGAAGGGCCCCGGGGACGTTCGACTGACTGCGGGAACGGCCTTTCCGCTCAATGTGTTCGGCTGAGATCGGAAATCAACCAAACTGAACCAGGTTCAGTTGACATGGTTAAAAACGAGGGGCGACGCTTTTGCGTCACCCCTCGTCCCGGCCGGGTTGCTTTAGTTGTACACACGGTAGTTACACTTGAACTGGGTTATGTGTCCATAGCTGGAGCGGTACCAACCCGACGTATAGCTGATTGCCTCTGGGCCTAGATATTCGTATCTCTTGTTGTAGCGAAGCTGACGGTAGGTCGTGTCGTACTCTGCTACGTAAAACGTGTCTCCAGAGAAGGCTTTGTACCGGTCCTTAACCGTCGAAGCCATGTACGCGGGTTCGACATCGCCTTTCTCCCCGTTGAGCGCATAGACGGGTGCCGCGATTCCGCATAAAGCCGTTGCCACGAGGATGGCGTAGACAGCCATGCGCGACGCGTTGGACTTCAGCTGTTCAAATGGTTTCATGTCATTCACCTTCCTCGTATGTATCGAGGTATTCCTGCTTGAGCGTCTGCGAGGACGACTTGATCTTTTCCACGAGCGTGCCGGCCTCGATGAAGTAGAACGAGTCGGTGAGGTCTGCCAGGTCGTCGAGCAGATGGCTTGAAATGAGCACGCTGCGTCCCCGCGCCACCTCGCTGCGCATCGCGTCGCAGGAGGTTTTCCGCTTTCCCGGATCGAGGCCGTTCAGCGGTTCATCGAGGATAAGGTACGGGCAACCGGTCGATATCGCCATGGCAAGCTTTACCTGCTGCTTCATTCCTGTCGAGAGTTTACGGGTCGGCTTGTCGAGATATGGGGAGATTCCGAGGGAGCTGCAGAGCGAGTCGATGTCGGCGGCCGATTTCCACGCCTCCCTAACGAAAGCAAGGTGCTCGATGGCCGATAGCGTGGGGTAGAGATCCGCGCTGCCCGAAGAGCTCAGGTAGACGAGTTCTGCAAATTCGGCTGATCGACGTTGGCTGATTCCGTCTGCCGCCAGGCTTCCCGAGTGGATGCGGGTGGGAAATTGGCCCGACAGCGCTTCAAGAAGGGTGGTTTTCCCCGAGCCGTTGGGAGCAATGAGGCCCGCCGCCGTTCCCGGGCTCAGGAAAAGCGACCCGATTGAAAGTATCGTCGTGCTTCCGTATCCCACGCTCGCGTCCAGAAGCTCGAGCCCATGGCGCTTTTTCGCGGGTCCAGGCTGTTTGGGCGAACGTGTCGCAACGGCGCCGACCGCAAAAAGGACCGCGACGTATGCCAGGGCCACGGCAAGCATCGATGCGCTGCCTGAACCGGAGCCAATGAATTCTGTCGGGAAGCATCCTACGTAACCCGTTGCCTCGATAGGCGAGAATACGGCCAGCGGCAGGAGATTGAGCGCGGCGTTATGCTCCAGTGCCGAATCGGACAGTAACGGGAATGCCGGGGCCGCGACAAGCAGCGCGGAGGCAAGGGGGCCCGCGAGGACGCGCCTCGTTGCGGTCGATAGGACGGCGGAGCAAACGGATATCAAGGTTCCGCCCGCAAGAAGCGCGATAAGCAGGGTCGTGAAGACGTTTCCCGCGGTCGTGGTGGTAAGCGCGCCGTCATGGAAGAAGGCGATCGGGTACCCAATTTGCCCGAAGCCGTTTAGGGCCAAGGCGTAAATGCCCCCGGGTGCGAGGCCGGCGAGGAGCATCGCGGTCCCCGCGGCGATTATCGAAAACACGATCTGGATAAGGCGCCGGAATTTGGGCACGGGCGCCTTCGCCGCCAGGGTCGCAGGCCTTGTGGCCCCGAGCAGGAGTATCGACGAGAGAAGGAAGGGAATGAAGGGAAGGAAAGACGGCACCGCGGCAATGGCGTAAGGCAGGAAGGAAAGGAATGGCAGATCGCTTGCGGAGGCTGGAATGTGCGTGATGCCGGAACTGCTCAGAGCACGGCAATATGCGAGCTCCGCGTCATTGGTCTCTCGGTCTCCCACGATGGACCCGGATTGGAAGCCTTCGTCCATGAGCGCGTAGTAGCTCTCGGCAGAATCGAGAAAGGCGGCGTCGGTTTGAGCGGCAAGGGCGGCGTTCGCGTATCTTGCAAGCTCCGCGTCAGCTTGCTGCTCTGGAGATAGGTCTGTGCCGCTGGCCTGGGGCGCGCGCGTATTGAATGCGTCGACAAAGCCCTGCATGCCCTGTTTCATAAAGAAGGGCCCGTAGATGGGTGAATTGAACGCAATGGGGACGGAAAAGGCTGCAGCGAGAACGAGCGTACAAATCCATACGGCCTTGTCTCTTAGGATTAGTTTGAGAAGAAGTCGACAGCACATTCAGAAGCACCTACGTTCCTCAAAGAATCGTTAGATTAAAAGTAACAGACCGGATGAAGATACGTGCGACGGGGGCGAGGCGAATGGCTGAGCGGTATCGATATGCGGGTTTAACGGTATTATATTGACCACATAGATTTTTAACTTGCATTTCTACCCGCCCTTTTCGTAGAGTCGCCGATACGTGCTTAGCGCACCCTCGGCGCGTCCGGCAGGCTTTGCGAAATGGGATCCAGGAGACTTCGGCGCAGCATCATCTTGCGGAATGCTTCTAATGAGCCTCCCATCCTTCAAAAACAGAATCTCATCGCACAGCCTATCGACCGAATCCAAGATGTGGGATGACATGATGATGCACGTACCAGAATCGGCCAGCTTCCTGAGAATCTCGGAATGCAAGTCCACCCTGCTGGGGTCGAGCGCGTTCATGGGCTCATCTAATAGAAGGTACCGCGCGCCCGTCGCATACGCAATCGCCAGGGTAAGCTGCTGCTTCATGCCCTGGCTCAGAGTGCGGATCCTCATCTTCGCGAACTCGCCTATCTGCGTTTGTTCCACTATCTCTTCGATATCGCGAGCATGCGGCCACATATCGCAAACCATCTTGAGGTGATCTTCCGCACGCAATCCGGGATACAGCAGCGTCCCCTCACCAGGTGCATAGAAGATCATAGAACGGACCTCTCTCGCACCCGTACCCTGCACCTCATCCAGAACGATGCTCCCGTCCACGCGAGGACCCGGCAAACCTGCCATCGCACGCAGCAACGTCGTCTTTCCATGCCCGTTCGGAGCGACGAGACCGTAGACCGTACCCGGGGCAAACTCAGCGTTCACCGAATCTACGAGCACCTTCTTTCCATAAGAGATCGTCAGCGTTTGAAGGTCAATCATCGAGATCATCCCCTTTCGATCTTTGGAACACTCAGGCGCACCATCAACGGAGATACGGCGCCCAAGACCACCAGCAGAGCGCCCGATGCGCCGACGACCTCTCCAAAAGGCATCGCGTTCGTCCCTCGCCCAAGGAACCCAATCGTCCCCACCTGGGAAGCGGGATCAAACGAGGCGAATGGAGCCAGCAGCGCGACGCCCATGCCCACGCTTTCAACATGAGCGCTCAACGAACCCAACACCAAGAGAACCGCGCAAACCATTCCGGTGACAACGGGGTTGCGGCTAATCGCTGCTGTCAACGCAGCGACGACGGAAATCACGCCGTATGCCATGACCAGCAACGGAATACTGCACAACACCGCCTCCCCCACCATGGACGTTGTCGAAGCTCCCGCCCGAATGAGAGCGACGGGATACTCCGATCCACCCGCACCGTTCTTAATCACGGACACAACGACAGCGGGAACCATCGACACCAAAAGCAGCACCAAGCCAAGCAGGAGAGCCAGCGCAACAGCCGTCAGAAAACGCACATGCGCTGTTGCGGGGATCTGGAGAACCAGAAGGGAACGACACTGCAGGTGGGTGCACGCGAGCGATGTGACAACCACGGGCAACAGCAAAAATAAGGAGGGAAGCGCTGCCTGGAGATACGAAAGGAGGATTAATGGGGGCATCTTCGTACTTAACTCGTAAACCTTGGGGTCCGGCAAGCTCGCGATCGACTCAAGCAGAAGGGCGCGCGCCTCCGCACGAGAAGGAGTCTCCGGCTCGATTCCGATCGATTGCAGGAGAGTCGCATCTGCCGCGCCCAGCTCACCTCGAGCGCGCTCGTACGTCGCAAGGCTTCGAAACCCCTCCGCAGGCATAGGCGCGTACACGAAACCCGAAAGAGCATCCCGCATGTCTTCCAGGGCCGCTTTGCCTTCGACGTCCATATTCGCAGCGTTCTGCTCTAGATACCGATCTATTGAACGGAGCTCCCCATCCCTATACCGAACAGCGGAAACGTTATCAGCGTCAGGAAACATCTCGACCAGAGCCGGGGCCAGCATCGTCGTCGACATTGCAATCGCGCATACGGCGAGGGTAGGAGAACGCAGGAGCAGTTTCCCCATCGTTCTTACGTATGCAACGGCGGAGGCACAAGCGCTCGAACGAGCTGCCGTTCTCGATGCAGTGAAGGAACCTCTCTCAAGACAAATCGGGGATATCGGGCACGCGCAGCCGCTCTTTCCAGCAACGCAAAGCAGGCTAATTGCCAGCACCTCGATCCCGATTGCGCATACGAGGGCAATCGCGCCACGCTCGAAGCAAAGTCCAGGCAGATTCACTATCTGCGTTGTCGGGTACGGGCTATAGGCGCCGACGGTCAACTCAGTGTTCGCATACGTAAGGGGATTCAACAGGGCGAACTCACGTAAAGCGATGGATCTTCCGTAATACCCGGGAACCATCGTCACCCCCATCAGGGCACATACGAACACGATTCCAAGCGTAGGGTTATTGGCAATCTTCACGGCAAGGTGAACGACAAGCGAGATGAACGCTGCCACCAAGAATTGCAAGATGGCCGTCTGCGCGAACACCAGCCAAGCCGGTTTGATAACCGGAGTCGCATATTGAATGTAGCCTATCGGATAGAACGGCGAGCCCGGGCCATTCTTCACAAGCGCGGCGATTATCCCTGGAAGATTGATGGCGAGGACGGCAAGCATTGCAAAAACACTCGCCCATACGCTCGATGCAACAAGTCTACCCAGCTCGCCCATCGGTGCCTGGATGATGAGCTTTTCACGTTTGTTAAGACGCGCGGCAAGGAACGAGACGGCAACGGCCGTTGCAACCCATAGCAAGTACTCCTTCGATCCGTCATAATAGGTGTACTCTCCATCCGATATCTGCAGAAACGGAAGTAGGGGAGAGAGCGGTGCCAAGATAAGACGTCCCGCGGCAAGAGGGTACAGAAGCGCGGGCATGCTTGATGAAGGGGTATAGACACCGTCCTCCCCCGCATTCACAAGCGCATCCGCATAGGATGCTGACAATTCCTGCTCAACACGGGTTATTCCCGACTCGAGGTATTCGACCCGTCCGTCGATGCCAGCCGCGCTCCTGAAGACGGGCAGAGCACAAAGAACCATCAACGCAACAACGACAACACAGAGCGACCTGGAGGAGAGAAGCGACCTAAAGATCGCCTTCGAGATTTTGAGCATATTCATCGCCAACCTTAACCTCATCCAGTCGGAACAGAGGGGCCGAACAAAATGCTCGGCCCTTCCTCGCATCTAGTAGGTGCTATAGACAAATTGCCATTTATCAGTTGTGCCAAGAACACCACAGGAGCACATTGCAGCGAGGCGGGATTCCCTATGATGCGCGGATCGGCGATAGCCATTTCGGTAGGAGATCGTCTTGTAAGAGATGTTGAACATCGAGATGCTGTGCCCGCTTACGCCGCGAGGACAGCTGTAGCTCCAGTAGGTATCGACGACGTCGTCCGTATACCCGAGGGGCTCAACGAGGGCACACTGGCTGCTCTCCTGGGAAGGAGGCATCGGGGTATCCGCAAAAGCGGGGGCTCCCGGCAGCAACAGACAAAGAGCGAGGCCGAGGAAAACCAAGAGCTTACACGACTTAACAGTACCGAACATAATCCTCTCCAATCTAGAGGGGTTTCGGTTGCAGCATGCTGTGATTACTTGCCGGCAAAGTCAATTTAACATAAACTGTTAAAAAGTAACCTGAGTTTTTTAAATTCTTCGGAGGTTATTATGAGTTCCGACAATCGCACTCCCCGGCTTCATTCCTTCCGCATCGCATGTGCGATAGCCTCTGCGACCCTTTGCGCCACCGCCATCGCACAAGTGGCGTTCTCCTTAAAGCCAGCAATCGAAGTGCTCGACAACCCTGTAATTGCAGACTCCCCCGCGTATCCAGCCCTTGCGATCTCGACATTGGTCCCTGCCGTCATCGGTATCGCTACGACCATCCTCAGCGCCGTTCTCGTGTGGACGATCAAGAGCGGAGACCCCTTCAAGAAAGGGTCTGCGACATGCTTGAAGGTGCTCGGCATTCTCTTCGTTGTTCAAGCTGCCACCAGCCTCTACGCCGGCTCACTCAAAACCTCCGTTTCGATGTTTGGCGGCGAGGGGGCCGTCGGCGCCCAAGAGATCGCTTCATCATTCGATTGGACCTCTCTGGTTCTCGGCATCGTCCTGTTCATGCTTTCCCAGCTCTTCTTGTACGCCCGAGAGCTGTACCTCGACTCCGACGAGATTGCGTAAGGAAACGCCATGCCCGTAATTGTTCGCCTCGACAAGATCATGGCCGAGCGAAAGATTTCCTCGAACGAACTTGCCGAAAGGATTGGAACCACGCCCGTGAACCTGTCCCGTATTAAAAAAGGGCATATTCGCGGCATTCGCTTCAACACACTCGAGCAGCTATGCCTCGCCCTTCGTTGCCAACCCGGAGACCTTCTCGAAGTCATGAGCGAAGAGGATGCCCGAAAGGAGTTCGGACTCGATTGGTCCGCCGAGGATTAGAGGGCGGTCGTACTCGCCCTGCACACGGGGATGCGAATCGGCGAGGTCTGCGGCCTTCGGTGGTGCGATGTGGATTTCGAGACGGGCCTGATCTCGATCAGACACTCGGTGGCGTACGCGAAGGGAATGGGTTCGTTCATCAAGGACACCAAGACCCATGACGCCAGGGGTATCCCCATCGACCCGGTCGGCCTACTCCCCTTCCTGAAGGAGACCCACGAGATCGACTGCGGAAAGCTGCGCTTGCACGGCCTTACCGGGGCGGTCGAGATCGGGGACTGCTACATCCTGTCGGAGCCGGGCGCGACCTTCGCGACGACAAGCTATATCCGCAGGGCGTTCAAGACGTTCTCGGAGACCAACGGCCTCATGGGCACCAACGACGAGCTGATCACGTTCCACGGCCTTCGCCACACGTTCGCAACGCAGTGGATCCGCCAAGGCGGCGATATCAAGGCGCTCCAATCGATCCTCGGCCACAAGGACGCCATGGCGACGCTCAACGTCTACGCCGACATCGAGCCCATCTCCAAAATCCATAACATGCTGCGCGCCACGCCGTGCCTTTGGCGCGGGCACCTCGGGCCGAGGGTCGATCCGGGTCCCATGTTCCAACAGAGGATCCAGGAGTCCATCGAGACGCTCCAGGCGTTCGGCTACGGCATCACCGAGCCGGACGACCGAAATATCGCCATACGCGACGTGAAGACGAACAGTTGGCTCTAGCTCACCGAGTACGCGGCAGTGCTGGGCCCATCCCAACTGAGGTCACGGTGGTCCGATAGGGGCGCCGCCCGCGGCATGCGCCGCGGAGCGGTATCCCCTACCGAAGGGCGGGGATGCCCTCCGCTTCCAGTTCGGAATCAGCCGTCGGAGGCGTTCGGCTGACTGCGGGAACGGCCTGTCCGCTCAATGTGTTCGGCTGAGATCGGAAATCAACCCAACACGAGCCGGACACGCGCCAGACGGCTCTTCCCCGTACGGCCTTCCCCCTTACGCTCATGTTGCAGGCATGTAACGCCGCAGCGAGCGCGCCTTTTTTGCGCCAGACAGGTACAATGATGAACACTGTACCGTAGCGGAGCGCCCCGCGCGCGCCGCAACCACGCGAAAGGGTTTCCCATGGCCGAGATCTCGTCCTCCCGTATCGTCATCACCGTCCTTGGCAAGAACCGCCCCGGCATCGTCGCCGGCGTCACCCGTGTTCTGGGCGAGGCCAACGTCGACATCCGCGACATCACGCAGTCCATTATCGAGGACATCTTCACCATGACCATGCTGGCCGACACCGCCGAGTCCAAGCTCGACTTCGCCGAGCTGCAGAAGGCCCTGGCCGAGGCCGGCGAGCTTTCGGGCGTCAATGTGTCTATCCAGCGCGAGGACGTCTTTAACTTTATGTACCGCCTGTAGCGAACAGGCCGTGCAGGAACAGGCCGGCGCATCTGCACTCAAGCACGCCGCCCCCACACGGCCCGGAGAGGAGCGCACATGGCCTACGACGCCAAGAAAATCTATTACCGCTTCGATGACCACTTGAGCCGACTGGTTCTGGATTACGAAGCAAGCCGCCAGATTTCGTCTGAGAGCGAAAGCCTCTACCACGGCCTGCCGACCGACCCTTATGACGAGGGCTTGTTCGAAGAGCACAATGTCAAGCGCGGCCTGCGCAATGCCGACGGCTCGGGCGTGGTCGCGGGCCTCACTCGTATCTCGGATGTGCACGGCTACAACAAGGTCGACGGAAAGGTCGTGCCCGATCAGGGCAAGCTCACGCTTCGCGGCTACAGCATCGAGGATCTGGTCAACAATGCCCAGGCCGAGAATCGCTACGGCTACGAGGAAGTCGCCTATCTGCTTATCACGGGTTCGCTGCCCAACAAGGAAGAGCTCGACGGCTTTTGCGAGCGCCTGGGCGCCTTTAGACAT
>USDH01000046.1 GCA_900553415.1 uncultured Collinsella sp.
CCGGTGATCTCGAAGAAAACGAGCTGGCCGACGATGGTGGAGCTGTAGGCGAGACCGGCCATGGCGCCGATGAACGTGGAGAAGTACACGTAGAAGCGACGACGGGGCGCGTCGGGATGCTCCTTATTCTTATCGCTCATGTACGGGAACGAATAGATGACGACGAGCAGGCCGATAGCGACGAACGCGGGTGCGAGCAGCGTGCTCATCCGGTCGAATATGAAGCCCATGACCAAGGTCTGGCCCATACTCGCCCAGGTTACATCGACCGCGTTCATGCCGTTTCCGGCAAACGTCGCGGCCAAGCCAACGGAAGCGACCGTGGCGATGCCGCCGGCAAAGGCGCAGATCCATTTAGCGTAGGGACGCGGCAGCATGACGATGAGCAGGGAGCCCAGCATGGGGACGGCGATCGCCACCATGGCAAAGAGGGACAAGCTCGATTCGATTGACATAGTTTCTCCCTTCTCCCTACACGCCTACGACGACGAAGACGAACGCGAGGACCGCGATGCCGACGACGGCCCAGGTCTGGTTACCGAGCACCTTGAAGCGCGAACGGGAAACGGAGTTCTCGAGCACGCCGCAGACGACGAAATCGACCAGGCACTTGACGAGGAAGACGACGGCGCCCACGAGAGCGGTGACGCCGATGGTCGCGGGCTCTCCCCAGGGGATGAAGATGGAGGTGAACCAAGCGACGACCACGACCTGCTTCATGCCCATGGCGAGCTTCATCATGGCCAGGGACGGGCCGGAGAGCTCGGCGAGCGGGCCCTCCTGGAGCTCCTGCTCGGCTTCGGCCTGATCAAACGGCAGCTTGCCGAGCTCCATGTAACAGGCGGCCGCGAAGGCGACGCCGGCGAGGATAACGGCGACGACGCTCGAGACGTTGCCCGTAACGATGTGCTGACCCATGGTCGCAATGTCCGTGGAGCCGCACACGATGGCGACGGTGAACAGCGCGATGAGCATGGACGGCTCGATGAGCACGCTCATGAGGAGCTCGCGGATACCGCCGAAGCCCGCGTAGGCGTTGGAGGAATCCACGCCGGACAGCGCGAAGAAGAAGCGGGACAGCGCGAGCGCGTACATGATGGTGATGGCGTCACCAAAGACGGGCATGGGGCTCTGGAGCGTGAACATGGGCAGGCCCATGGCGAGCATAAACGACACCGCGAGGAACAGCGGCGGCATGATGCGCAGCACGAAGCTCGAGTCGGAACTCACGGACTCGGGACGCGCCATGAGCTTCGCGAGGTCCCGGTAATCCTGAAGGATGGACGGACCGCGGCGATTGTGCATCTTCGCGCGAATCACACGGGCGAGGCCGGAGAAGAAGGGCGCGACCAGCATGACCACGAGGCCCTGCGCCATCGCAAGAACGATGTTCATAATATCCTCTCCCCTCTCTAGACCATGACCACGGCGAGCACGAGGAAGACCACGAGCGCCGCGACGATGTAGCAGATGTATACGGAGTAGTTGCCGCCCTCGATCTTGGAGGCGAGGCCGGCCAGCTTGTCGGCACCCTCGCTCGGTGCATCGACCAGGAAACGGTCGGGCAGGGGCTCGACGCCCTGGGCGACACCGGTGAGCTTCTGGAACACGTGCGCGATGGACCAGCAGATCTTGGTGCATACCTCGCGCAGGGTGTAGAGCGGGCCCATGAAGAGTTCGACGTCGGACGCGAAGCTCGTGGCGACGACGGGCATGTGCTCGTTGGGCTCGTAGCCGCACGCCCAAGGGTCGGTCTTCTTAGCGGGGGCCTTGGCGCCGAGGCAGGACCTCAACGCGAACGCGAGGCCGGTGAGGACCACGAGCGCGATGGCGATCGCGGGGGTGGAGGTGGCGGCACCGGAAATCTCGTTCACGAGAGACACGCCCGAGGTGGCTGTGACGGCGGAGCCGGCAAGCACGCTCTGGGCGACGTCGCCCAGAACCGGGGCGATGACCGGGGAGCCGATTCCCAGTACCACGCAGATGGCCGCGAGGAGCATCTGCGAGAACAACATCGGAGCCGGGGACTCCTTGGCGTTCGCAGCCTCCTGGGAACGAGGGCTGCTCGCGAACGAGACGCCGTAGGCCTTCACGAAGCACGTGACGGCCAGGGCACCGGTGATGGCGAGGGCGGCCGCGGAGGCGACGGCGAACACCATGACGACCGGGTCGGAGAGCGTCGAGATGTTGAACAGGGACTGGTAGGTGAACCACTCGGAAACGAAGCCGTTGAGCGGCGGGATGGCCGAGATGGCAAGGGCACCGATGAGGAAGCAGACGGCCGTGACCGGCATGCGGCGGAACAGACCGCCCATCTTCTCCATGTTGCGCGTACCCGTGGCATAGAGCAGGGAGCCCGCGCCGAGGAACAGCTCGCCCTTGAACATGGCGTGGTTGAGCGTGTGGTAGAGGGCGGCCATGAGCGCGATCGTCGCGATGACGTCGTTGCCCAGGGCGTGCGCCGTCATGGACGCGCCGACACCGAGCAAGATGATGCCGATGTTCTCGACGGAGTGATAGGCAAGCAGGCGCTTGATGTCGTGCTCGTGGAGGGCGTAGACGACACCCAGGACCGACGAGATGGATCCGAAGACCAGGACCATGAGGCCCCACCAGAGCTGGACGCCCGAACCCGCGAGCAGGTCGAGACCGACCTTGAGGATTCCCAGGATGCCGATCTTGATCATGCCGCCGGACATGAGGGCGGACACGTTGGACGGCGCCTCGGGGTGCGCCTGAGGCAGCCAGGAGTGCAGCGGAATGATACCGGCCTTCGCGCCAAATCCGAAGAACGCGAGGACGAAGCACGCGGAGGAGACGGCGGGTCCAAAGTCATGCGTACGGAAATCACTGAAGCTGAAGGAACCGCCCACGCCGTTGGTCATGAGCAGGAAGCTCGCCATGATGAGAACGAAGCCCACGTGCGCGATGACGAAGTAGAGCCAACCGCCCCTAATGGAGTTCTTGTTCTCCTCGATAACGACAAGGAAGTAGCTCGTAAGGGACATGAGCTCAAAGGCGACCAGGAACCAGAACACGTTGTCGGCGGTGATGACGAGCATCATCGAGGCGACGAAGGTGTTCATAAAGAAGCCGGCGCGCCCGACCTTGCCCGGGTACTCGTCGAAGTAGGACAGACCGTAGATGAAGCCCGCAAAGGCGAGAATCGAGATGAGGACCACGATCAGGCCCGCAAGGCCGTTGAGCAAGAGCTCGAGACGGGCGAACGGGAAGAAGAAGACCGTGTTGAGGGACGAAACGTCGCCAAGCACGGCCTCGAGGCCCGCGATGAACGACAGCACGGCCGCGACGGCGCCGATCAGGCAGCCGGCGGTCTTGGCGGCGTTGTCGGCCTTAATCAGCAGAACCGAGGCGAGCGCACCGATGCACGAGACGGCAAGCGATGCGATAAACAGCGTCATGCTATCCATTGTTTACGCTCCCTTCTGCTTTCTCGGACAGACCCTGGGCCACAGCGGTAACGTCGACGACCGGACCGTTTTCGATCGAGCGCAGGCGCTTGGCCTCGTCGAGCTCGCGATCGGCCGCGCCGCCCATGACGGTCAGCGCCTTGGTGGGGCACGCCGCCACACAATGCGGACCGTCCGGATCGAAGGCGCACAGGTCGCACTTAACAGCGCAGGTGTACTGGCCGGGAGCCCACGTAAGCAGGCTGCTCAGGGACTTAGGATACGAAGGCGTCGGGTCGCACATGCCTGCGACACCGGCGATAGACGTGCCATCGGGATGGATGGCTCCGAAGGGGCACGCGATGGCGCACAGCCTGCACCCGATGCACTCCTGCTCCTTGACGTGGATGCGATCGCCATCGTGCTCGATGGCATTCACCGGGCAGACCTCGGCGCAGGGGGCACCCTCGCAATGGTGGCAGGCAAGGGCGGCCGAAATACCGCCGGTCTTCACGAGCGCCAGGCGCGGCGTATCCTGAAGACCCTGCATCCGGTGGGCGTCGGCACAGGCGGACTGGCATGTTCCGCAACCGATGCACCTCTCCGGGTTGATGTCGATGAAGCGGTTCATCCCCACTTCCTTTCAAAATAACGGGCCGGGCTCCCGAACGTACGGGACGCCCGGCCCAAAAAGCCAACGAGAACGGGACTACACGATTTGATTCACGTGCGTCTCGTCGTCGAACTTGGCGGCGCCAGGCTCAACGTCCTGGGGAGCGGCGGCGTCCACCAGAGCCTGCTTGAGCTCGGTGTACTGACGCTCGACCTCGCCCTCGGCCCAGACCTGGTCGGCGATAGCGTCGACCTGGCAGGCGGAGAACTTGTCCTCGGGCGTATGCGAGACCGGGTCGACCTTGTGCATGGTCAGCTCGTTGCACTTGCCGATCCACCACTGGTAGGTCATATAGACCGTGCCCTTGTTGATGCGGTCGCTCACGTCGGCGCGGCTGTATACCTGGCCGCGGCGGCTGTGGATCGAGACGATGTCGCCATTCTTGATGCCGCGTGCCTGGGCGTCCGCGGGATTCATGCGGACAAAGCCGGGCTCGTCGGCAAGCAGTGCCAGCGTCTTGCAGTTGCCGGTCATCGAGCGGCAGCTGTAGTGGCCGACCTCGCGGACGGTGCACAGGATGAGCGGGTACTCATCGTCGGGAAGCTCGGAGGGCGCCTCCCAGTCGTGTGCCATCAGGTTGGCGCGGCCGTCCTTGGTGGTGAACTTGCCACCAGCGAACATGTCGGGCGTACCGTGGTCGTTCACATCGGTGCTCTTGACGGGCCACTGGGCGTAGCCGCCCTCGGGAGCCATCTTCTCGTAGGTCGCGCCCACAAAGTTGGGGCACAGGCTAATGCACTCGTTCCAGATCTGCTCGGTGTTGTCGTAGTGCATGGGATAGCCCATACGCGTGGACAGGTCCGCGAAGATCTCCCAGTCGTGACGGCACTCGCCCTTGGGCGGAACGGCCGCGTCAAAGTGCTGGAAGCTACGGTCGGATGCGGTAAAGACACCCTCGTGCTCGCCCCAAGAGGTAGCGGGCAGGATGACGTCGGCGAGCATGGTCGTCTGCGTCATAAAGATGTCCTGGCAAATGAACAGGTCCAGCTCGGAGAGCGTCTTGCGCATACCGGCCGAATCGGGCTCGGTCTGCACCGGGTCCTCGCCGTAGTTGTAGAAGCAGTGCACCTTGCCCTCGTCGACCAGGTGGCCCAGGTCGGTGAGCTTATAGCCCTCCTCGAGCGGGAGCTTTTCCTCGGGGACGCCCCAAGCCTTGGCAAACTTGGCACGCACTGCGGGGTCGGTGACTTTCTGGTAGCCAGGGTACAGGTTGGGCAGCATGCCCATATCGCAGGAGCCCTGAACGTTATTCTGACCGCGCACGGGCGCGAGGCCGGAATTGGGTTTGCCGATCTGGCCGGCAACGCAGGCGATGGAGGCGATGGTGTGCACCGTCTTCAGGTTCTGCTTCTGCTGGCATACGCCCATGCCCCAGCCAATGATGGCAGAGGGCTTCGCCGTGGCGTACATCTCGGCAGCTTGGTGGATCAACGCGGGCTCGACACCCGTGATGTCCTGTACGGATTCGGGAGTGTAGTTCTTGATGGTCTCCCACCACTCGTCAAAGCCGTTCGTGTGCTCGGCGACGAATTCCTTGTCGTAGAGGCCATCGTTGACCAGACAGTTGGCAAAGGCGTTGAGGAACGCGACGTTGCAACCGTTCTTGATCGGAAGGTAGATATCGGCGATACGCGCGGTTTCGATATGGCGCGGGTCGGCGACGATGATCTTGCAACCCTTTTCTTTGGCTCGCACGATACGCCTTGCGACGATGGGGTGCGAATCGGCAGGGTTATAGCCGAAGAGGAAAATGCAGCCCGCATCCTCCATACCGGGGATGGAGCATGACATGCAACCTGAACCAACCGTGTCCATCAGACCGAGGACAGTAGGGCCGTGTCAAGTACGGGCGCAGTTGTCCACGCTGTGGGTGCCGATGCACGCACGCGTAAACTTCTGCATGACGTAGTTCGCCTCATTGCCGCCGCCTCGTGAAGAGCCGGTGGTCATGACAGCGTTAGGACCATATTCGTCAATTATGGCCTGCATCTTAGATGCGGTGAAATCCAGTGCCTCGTCCCAGCTTACGCGCTCAAGATCCGCGCCCTTGGTGCGGCGGATCATCGGGTGCAGTACGCGAGGAGTCAAGATCTTGGTGTCGTTGATGAAGTCGTAGCCGCTCATGCCCTTAAGGCACAGCTCGCCCTGATTGGTGATGCCGTTGAGCGGTTCGGTACCCACGACCTGGCCGTTTTGGACCAGGAGGTTAAACTGGCAACCGGCGCCGCAGTACGGGCAGATCACTTTATGCTTCTCCATGACACCCTCCTTCCTTTCTCTGCTACCGATTACTCGGTACTAATTTGACAATCATTGGGCCTGTCGCCCCAACGCTTACGCCTCGTTTTCGATGGTGGCGCGGGCACGCTCGGCAGTCAGTTCTGCCAGGCGCTCCTCGTCTACCAAGGTGAGGCCCTTGGTCGGGCACGCCTCGGCACACGCCGGACCGCCGGGACGGTCCACGCACAGGTCGCACTTGAGCACGAAGCTCTTGGTCTGCGAACCCACGCGCACGTCGCCCATCAAGACGGGGACCTGCGTGGTCGCCACGCTCACGGCGCCAAAGGGGCATGCCATAACGCAGCTCTTGCAGCCGATGCAGTTGTCCTCGTTGACGCCGATACGATGGTTCTTTGGATCAAAGAACAAGGCGCCCGTAGGACAGGCCTTCGCGCACGGAGCGTCCTCGCAGTGGTGACATGCCACCGGCGCGGAGATCTCGTAGGTGCGCGTTACGCGCAAGCGAGGTGCAGCGATGTTGCCGGGAATATCGTGTGCCTCGATGCACGCCGCCATACAGGTTTGGCACCCAATGCAGCGTGAAGAATCAGCCACGACTCGTTTATTGCCCATGTTGTTCACTCCCTCCTGAATCCCATGCCAGAGAGACCCTGCCGACGTTGCCCCGGCCCGCCCGTGGTCCGGCATCGGCGTATCGAGTGCATGCGGCGAAACAGGCACTTCGATAGAATTCCTCCAACGATATACAGGTTAAATATACGCAGTTGCAGGGGGCAAACTTGAGCATAGGCCCTGCAATACGGGTGTATTGCAGGGGTTTTGGCAGGTTGGAATTATTCTCTAGAAGCTATAAAGGTGAGTGTATTACATGCGTACACCTAGGGGAGATTTCACGCTCATTTCTGAAGGATGTAGTACGTTTGTAATATCGTTTACACTCAATTACTCTAGTGCAATAAAGTAGTGGTTGTAAGATTGGCTATTATTAGCCGATGCTGTATTTGACTATTCAAATTGCACGCTCATTAAGGGAGGCCAGTGATGTCATCGACTCAAAAACGAGCCATCCTGCAGGTGCGCATTCGCGAGGAAGACAAGCAGCATGCCGAGCGTCTCTACGACGCCATGGGCACATCGCTCGCCGAGGCCGTCCGTCTTTTTGTCGCGCAGAGCATTTTGATGCGCAAGCTTCCCTTTCAGCCGGTCGCCGTGCGCTCAAAGGACGGCACCGCCGCCTATGGATCGCTCAAAGCATATGGGGACCCCAATCGCCGCTCCGAGGAGCGCAATGCCTGGATTGAGTACCTTGCTACAGAAAGCGACGATTCGATTTTGGGTCCCGAGGAAGTAGATATCCATGAGTAGCACCATCATCGACGAGACCGTCATCCTACGCTACCTGCTTGACGACGACGAAGTTCTGTCACCGCGCGCCGCCAAGGTCATCGCCACGCGCACTGCTCGTGTCTACCCCGAAATCATCACGCGCGTCGTGGTCACGCTGCGCGACGTCTATAAGGTTCCCCGCGTTGAGATTGCTGCGGCCATGAAAAGGCTGCTCGATGACGTCATGGTCGACGAGCCCACCGTTGTCGCCCTTGCCGTCAAACTCTTTGGCAAGACCCATATGGACTTTTCCGACTGCCTCCTCGCAGCCCGAACCGCCATCTACAACGATGATGTCGTGAGCTTTGGCAAGCCCATCATCCAAGGCATGATCGATTACCGCCGTAAACGCCAAACCGCCACCGACGCCCGCGACCGCGCCGCCGAAGCCCGCAGCCACGGCACCGACGCCACCATCGACAAGCTCCGCCACCACGGTCGCCACTAACCCCATCCCCTCCTAAGTTGCGGTGAAATAGTTCCTGGTTTTAGGCTTTTCGGGCTTTTCAGGAACTATTTCACCGCAACTTTTTTAAGGGCAGGTTTTAATACCGTCGAAAGGCCATTATCGACCGTTTGCCGATGTGCCCACCTCCGTTATAAGCTCCTGACCTGCACCGTCAAGCTTTTGGTCAGTTCATGGCAAGGTCCGACAGAATGAATATGCGATAGCTTGATGTCATTCGTTCCCTCTCAATGCCTTGGGGTCGCCAATGAGCAACGATGACCGCTGTACTAAACCACAGGTAAAGCTATTCTTCTCGATATTCGAGGCTCATCAAGACGGACGCCTGTTTGTAGCTACGGAAAAATGGGATGAACGTTGCGCCTACGCACTCATGAAAAAACAATTGATCGTTCGACTCTATAACCACGTATATGCCGACCCTGCATATTGGAATGACCTTGGTATAGAAGATCGAATCTTTCAGCTGGCATTCGCCATTGCGATCGTTGAACCGGATGCCGTGTTTTGCGGAGCAACGGCGGCGCTGCTCTATGGCATCGGCTCTGCACACACGCTTCTCGACAAGGTGCAAGT
>USDH01000047.1 GCA_900553415.1 uncultured Collinsella sp.
CTTTGCTCAAACGGCGGCGAAGGATATCCTGGAATTTTCCGGGGTTGTCGCCGGGGGCTGCCTTGTCGGTCATGGTGAAGTGACACTCGATGACATAGTGGACGTCCTGCAGGATCAGAGCGGCGCGCTGCTGGATGTCCTGGCTGGTGTAGAGCACCGGCGGCGTTCCTCCTTTGGCGGCAGACAGTGCTGCGGAAGCCAGCAGGGTGGAGCGGACCTCGTTTCGCCGGATGTTGGTGAACTGGATGGGACTCAATAAGTAGATGCGGTCAATGTGGTACTGCAGGCCAGGGTGCCAGTAGATCGCTTCAACGAGCCCTCTTGCGGCCGACGGTGTGATGATGTCGTAACTGACACGTTCGGTCTTCATTTCGGGCCGGGAGAAGCATCCATAGGGTCCCCAGACTTCAATGCGCATGGACATGCGCATCACCTCCTTTCAAACGGTTGTCGGACTTTCAGGCGAACATCGAATTTGCCCATTGCAACCACCTCTTTGCTGTTGACTTCTGTTGTATGTTATTTCAAAAAGCTCCTTGTGACTTTAGTATAGCACACTTTTTGCGAAATGCAAGATGCTACTTGTATAAAATCCAAATTCAACCTATAATAAAGGAGTCATTCGGAGAAAAACGAATGTGGATTGAAATTGTTGGATGTTGTTTCAAGCAATGGGGGAAAAGCAGTGGAGTCGTGTGCTCTGCTGCTTTTTCCATTTCAGAGGATGATCGCCCTGCCTTCTTCGATCTCTATCGAAAGGCCGGTCTTGCGGCTGTACAAGTCTGGATCAGAGAGGATAGCGGAATCATCGGGGAAATCCGGAGAACGTTCCAATGCACCGGCGGCGTCCAGCGAACGGAACTGCTTTTCATAGCATTCTACGCTGTAAATGCCCAGGCGGCGGAGCTGAGCACGGCTGATGTGTCCGCCGCGAAGCGATGCGCAGAGGTCGGCACCTTCCTCAATGGGAAGATAGATCGTGTAAGTGTGGTTATCAATGAGATGGAACTTTCCGGCAACCTGTGCAAAGGGAAACTGACATCCCTTGATACCATGCTGAAAAGCGTCCAGAATGTTCTGTTTGTCAAGCGTTGCACGGGTGCGATAGAAGGATTCAAAATAGCTGTGAATGGCATCCGGTGTGTCGAGCAGGTCGTAGGCCCGCTCGGTGGCATTCATGGCGTTGACATTCTGCGAAAGCATGGGGAGCGGTGCCAGACCTTCCAGCTGGAAGGAAGCAACGATGCTTTTTTTCGGGTCGCGTCTGCCCTCCCGGTTGCAGCGCCCGGCGGTCTGGAGCAGGGAATCCAGCCCGGCGGCTTCACGGTAAGCAAGCGGAAAGTCCACATCGACGCCTGCTTCGATCAAGGAGGTGGAGACGACCCGGCAGGGAAGCCCCGCCTTGAGCCGTTGGCGGATCTCGTCCAACTGTCGGCGGCGGTCAGCAGCACAGAGGAAGGTGGTCAGGCAGTAGCTGCCTTCGGCGGGGAGCTGTGCAAACAGATCCTGGGCGGTCTTGCGCCGGTTGACCACACAGAGCACCTGTTCGGCAGACGAAAGCTGTGTGCAGAGGGCCTCAGCGGAGAGGGTGCCCAGATCTTGCCGGGTCACGCGGCGAAGGACTTCATAGAGGTGAGCCGGGTCGGGGCTGAGTTCTTTTGCGGTCAGGCCGGGGGCAAGCTCCTGAAGCAGCGGCGTCAAAGCGGGCTGCGTTGCGGTGCAGAGAACGGCGGTAGTGTGGTAGTGCTGGACCAGCTGTGCGATGGCGGAAACGCAGGGCTTCAGGTAATCGGTAGGGAACGTCTGTGCTTCATCAAAAAGAATGACGCTGTTGGCAATGTTGTGCAGTTTGCGGCACCGGCTGCTGCGGTTGGCGTAGAGGGATTCGAAGAACTGCACAGCGGTCGTCACCACGATGGGAGCGTCCCAGTTTTCACTGGAAAGCAGTTTCCGGTACTGAGCAGGTGTCAGGTCGTCTTTTTCGGTCAGCTTGTAGTCTACACCGGAAAAGTGGGCCAGCACATTGTCTTCTCCCAGAAGATCTGCGAACGTCTGCGCCGTCTGGTCGATAATGGAAGTGTAGGGGATGACGTAAATGATGCGCTCCATCTGCGGCTTTTGTGCCACAGCATGTTCCAGCGCAAAGGCGAGGGACGCGAAGGTTTTGCCGCCGCCCGTGGGAACTGTGAGCGTATAAAGCCCCTGTGGTGCATGAGCACCCTGTTCCATGCAGGCCCGCAGTACTTTGTTCCGCTCCTGCGCGACAGAGGAAGCGGCAGGGCTGTCAAGGTAGCGTTTGGCCTGTGCCCGGACTTTTTCCAGCAGAGCGGAAAGTGGTTCCCCCATCCCACGCGGGGCTGCTTTACCGTCCATAAAGGTCTCGGTGTCGATGAAATCGGCATCGACCAGGCTGGAGTAGAGCATCCGGGTGAAAAAGGCCATGGTCAGGTTGTCCGGCTGGCGGAGCAGCCACGGCGGCAGAGCGGCTTTGGCAGGGGAGATCTCCTGTTTCCACTGGGAGCAATCTTCGATCCGCCGCTTGGAGCGGCCGACCAACGTGCTTTCGTCGGCAGTGTCATGCGGATTTCCGAGGTCGGGGATGCCACTGTGATGTCCGGCAATGGCCAGCGCGGCGGGAATGTTTCCGTCCTGGATCGCGGCCTTGGCTCCGGCAGTGGAGTGGTCAACGGGCGGGCCGCCCTGCAAGCGTTGCTGGAAACCAGCGCTATATTTTCCGATGTCATGAAGCAGGGCGGTATACGCTGCTTCTGCTTGTGCGCCAAACGCTGCGGCAAAGTTTCCGGCCAGTGCAGCCGTGCTGGTCAGATGTTCTTCGATGGTCTGTGTGCGGGTCTTGTCATCACTGATGTGCGCGAGCAGCTTCATAAGAGATCCCTCCTGAACGATAGGATACCGTTACCATACGAGAAATGGAAGTTGTTGTCAATTGGCATCCTTCCTATAATTTTAGTATAAATTCTGTTATATCCCATAAATCGTACTTCCACGCTCCCTTCTCAAAAAATCTTGCCTTTTCCCCAAAAAAGGCTTACAATAGCCTCGGCAAACCGAAAAGACAAGGAAACAATTTCGGAGGACAGAGCAATGGCTTGTACTACAATTTTAGTTGGCAAAAACGCGTCATACGATGGCTCCACCATGGTCGCCCGCAACGACGATTCGGGTTCGGGGCATTTCACGGCCAAAAAGTTCGTGGTCGTGCAGCCGGAGGAGCACCCGGCCGTCTATCGGTCGGTGATCTCCCATGTGGAGGTGCCGCTGCCCGGCCATGCGCTGCGGATGACGGCCATGCCCAACGCAGTGGAAGGCGAGGGCATCTGGGCGGCAGCGGGTGTCAATGCGGCCCATGTGGGCATGACGGCCACCGAGACCATCACGTCCAACCCGCGCGTTCTGGGCGCAGACCCACTGGTGGTGTACCAGCCCGCCAAAGGGGAACGGCCGGAAGTGCCCGGCGGCATTGGCGAGGAGGACATCGTCTGCCTCGTGCTGCCCTATATCCGCTCGGCCCGCGAGGGCGTGGTGCGCCTGGGCGAGCTGCTCCGGACGTACGGCACCTATGAGATGAACGGCATCGCGTTTCAGGATGTGAACGAGATCTGGTGGCTGGAGACCATCGGCGGCCACCACTGGATGGCCCGCCGTGTGCCGGACGACAGCTATGTCGTGATGCCCAACCAGCTCGGCATCGACAGCTTCGACTTTGCCGACGCCTGCGGCGCACAGGAAAACTACATGTGTTCGGAGGACCTGAAGGCCTTTGTGGACAGGCACCACCTTGACCTCTCGCTGGACGGCAGCTTCAACCCGCGCGATGCCTTCGGCAGCCACGACGACGCCGATCATGTGTATAACACACCGCGCGCCTGGTTCATGCTGCGGCATCTGAACCCCAACACCTGGGTCTGGGAAGGCCCTGATGCAGACTATACCCCGCATTCGGACGACCTGCCCTGGTGCATGGTCCCAGAGCGGAAGATCACACCGGAAGACGTGAAATACCTGCTGTCTTCGCACTATCAGGGCACTCCATATGACCCGTATGCCGCCTATGGCGACCCGAAGAGCAAGGGTGCCTACCGTACGATCGGCATCAACCGCAACAGCCAGCTCGCCGTGTTGCAGCTGCGTCCCTATGCGCAGCCGGCCTACCGCGCCGTGCAGTGGATGGCCTTTGGCTCCAACTCGTTTAACGCGCTGGTTCCGCTGTACGCCAACGTCGAGACCATGCCCGAGTACTATGCCGACACGCAGGCTCGCGTGACGTCCGAAAACTTCTACTGGGCCAACCGCCTGATCGGCGCGCTGGCTGACGTCCGCTTCCATGAGTGCGGTCGCGCGGTCGAGGATTATCAGGAGAAGGTCGGTGGCATGGGCCACAAGCAGATCCATGACGTCGACGCTGCCGTAGCCGCTCTGCCCGAGGCCGAGGTGCCTGCCGAGCTTGCACGCGCCAACGAGGCCTTTGCCGAGCGTGTCCGCGTGGAGACCGATGCCCTGCTGGGCAAGGTGCTCTACACCACGAGCTGCGCCATGAAGAACTCTTTCGCGATGAACGACAACGTGAGGTAGGGATTTCCCGTCGATCGAATAGCGCTAAAACGCTTTGTCGCTTTCACTCAATCTTGGGTACAAGAACGCCAATGCAGTTGTTTGTGATTGGAGACAACCATGGTTATGAAACTCGATCAGCTTGTTAACGGCGCCATCAACGTTGGCTTTGGCGCCGCCGCCGTTGCCGTCGAGGGCAGCAAGAAGGTTCTCGACGACCTCAATACCAAGGGTGAGCAGGTGCGCAAGGACGCAGGCGCTCCCGATATCGCCCGCAGCGTGTCCGATATGTTCGAGCAGGCGGGTGGCACCATCTCCGACCTGACCGAGCGCCTGGGCATGCAGGGCGAGACTGCGGCCCAGCGCGTGCTCGATGAGCTCATCCTGGCTCGCGTCCGCGTTATGACCGCCCCCGAGCGCACGGCCTTCTTGGCCCATGTGCGCGACATCGTCGATTCGGTCGAGGACAACGTGACCTCGGTGCCCGTCGAGTCCGTTGAGCCCGACGATGCGAAGGATACCGAAGAGGCCGAGTAGCAGCGCAGATGGCAGATTCCACTACCGATTACAACAATCTAGATCCCTTGGGTGACGAGGCGGCGGTTGTCGATGAGGTCGATGCCGTCGTCTCGGGCGCTCGCAAGAAGCCGCGCGCTGTCGATATGGTCCCCGAGGAGCCCGACGCGATGGCGCCGGACGAGGAATACCAGCTCACGCCGGCGGGTCGTCGCGAACGCATCGGGCAGATTGTTCGCCTGGTCAAAAAGTACCGCGTGTGGGATAACCTCACGCCGGTTCGTTTGCGCCGCCTGCTCGAGGAACTCGGCCCCATGTTCGTCAAGATGGGGCAGATTTTGGCCAACCGGTCCGAGATTCTGCCGCAGCGCTTTTGCGACGAGCTGCGTCGTCTGCGCTCCGACGTGGAGCCGGTGCCGTACGAGGTCGTACTCAGTTGTCTGGAAGAAGAATACGGCCTGCGCCTGGGGGAGATGTTCGATGCGATCGACCCCAATCCGCTCGGTAGCGCGTCGCTCGCGCAAGTGCACCGCGCTCGTCTGGTGACGGGCGAGGACGTGGCCGTCAAGGTGCAGCGCCCCGGTGCGCAGCAGGTTATGGCGCAGGACATCGATATCATCCGCTCGGTGGTGCGTATCGTTTCCAAGTTCGTCAACACCGATCAATTCGTTGACCTGCACGGCGTAGTCGAGGAGTTGTGGACCTCGTTTCGCGAGGAGACCAACTTTTTGGCCGAGGCCAAAAACCTCAACGACTTCTACGAGTTCCATAAGAGCGTTCATGGCGTGACGTGCCCTAAATCCTATCTGGACTTGTGCACCGAGCACGTGGTGGTTATGGACTACGTCGACGGCATTTCGATCGCCGATCCTGAACGCTTGGTGGCCGCGGGCTATGACTTGGAAATGATCGGTGCCGCGATTGTCGAGGACTACTCGACGCAGGTGCTCGACGACGGCTTTTTCCATGCCGACCCGCATGCGGGAAACATTATTCTCAAGGACGGCATCGTTTACTTTATCGACTTGGGCATGGTCGGACGCATGTCGAGTCACGATCGCGGTATCGTCAAGGACATGATTTTCGCCGTGGCTGAGGGTGACGTGCCCAAGCTCAAGGATTCGCTCATGCGCTTCGCCGTGACGCGTGGCGACTCGGCTGAGCTCGATCATTCGGCCTTTTTGTCCGATTTGGACTTTATCGTGGCTGACTTTGCGGGCCTTGACCTGAAGGATCTGGATATCGGCGAGTTTTTGACCTCGCTGTTAAACCTCGCGCGTAAGAATGACGTTGAGCTGCCGAGCGTGGTGACGATGTTCGCGCGCGGCATGGTGACGCTCGAGGGCCTGCTGACCGAGTACATGCCCAACGTCAACATGATCCAGATCATCCAGACGCACATCAAAAACGAGAAGAGCACCTATGCGCGCGTACGTGATATGGGACGCGATCTTGCCGCGAGCAGCTATCGTGCGGCAAAAGGCTCGCTCGAGGCAGCCGAGTATCTGGGCTTGGCTTCGCGTATGCTCACACGCGGGCAGCTTAAGGTGAACACGCAGATCATGAGCAGCGATAAGGCGCTGCGACAGCTGGGCGGAATCATCGATCGCATGTCGATGGCAATTGTGATCGCCGGTCTGTTTATCGGTTCGTCGGTGGTGTACTACGCACGCATCGAGCCGGTTGTGTTTGGTATCCCGGTCATTGGCTTTATGGGCTACGTGAGCGCGCTGGTGCTGGCGCTTATGCTGGGCCGCAATATCTGGCTCAACAGCCACGGCGGCAAGCACTAGAGGCTGCGACCGTCACCGCATTTTCCTATCGCAAACAATAGCTTTTACCTTGGGCTTCGCCTGCGTGCGAGGCCCTTTTGCGTGATACCATTTTGACGGTAATAATCGATGGCCTAGATGGTGGTGCGGAGACGCACGAATGCGCGGTTTTCCTGCGCGTTTGGGAGAATCGGGGTGCAAGTCCCCGGCTGTACCAGTAACCGTAATTCCTCTTGGCTCGGGATGTTCGCGTCGCAGATCGGACGGCGCGCCCGAGTCGTTAAGGTTAAGTCGGATCGCCTCCCATCTTGCATGCGGCTGCGGCGTATGCCGCCGGTGTGCATAGGGCTCTGGAGGGAAGGGGGACCCCGATGGGGGAACTCGAGCGCAACATGCGCGATGACGTGGGGCAGCCTCAAGGCAACGCTCCAAGTACAGACAATGGGGGACAAATGGATATGTTTGAGGACGAGCGTGTGTGCGCCTCGTTGCATCGCCGTGGCGCAATTGCGCGCGGCGTAGCCAAGCGCGGCCTGGTGGCATTCCTGGCCTTCGCGATGGCCTTTGGCACCACGCCGGCTCAGTTGTGGGCCGAGGGCGCCGAGGGCATTGCCGGGGCTGTGGCTCAGGCTGCGACACCGAGTGAGGGCACGGGGGCCGCGGACGGTGCTGCCGACCAGGGTAAGGCCGAGGTTTCGGATTCCGAGGGCGCGCCTGCAGCTAGTGCCGCCACAACAGAGGCAGCAACTGGCGACGAAGGCTCGGCGACGGGGGAGAGCCCTGCCACGAGCGAGCAGTCTTCGACGGCATCCGCTGGCCAAGCAGGATCTGCCGCCGTGGCTGCCGTCCAGGCAGAGAACCCGACAGAAACCGGCGATGTCGCCAAGAAGCAAGTCGAGGTCTCGTTCTCGATTATCGGCACCGATGCCGACGGCAAGGCTCAGACCTGGGTGGCACCTACGCAACTCAAGCTCGACGAGGGCGCGACGGCTGCGGATGCCTTCATTAAGCTGCAGGAGAAGACGGGCTTCAAGGCGAAGTACGAACCGAACACGGCATACGGTTTCTACCTCGAAAGCATCACATCCCCGAGCGATGGCCGCACGCTTGCCTACGATCCGACGACTCATGCCTTCTGGCAGCTGTTCGTCGACGGTGCGTCTTCCTCGGTTGGCGCGAGCAGCGTTAAGCTCGCCCCGGGGCAGAAGATTGAGTTTGCCTTTACGGGTGGTAGCGCATCCCCTGTCGTTAAGGACCAGCTTGCTGCGAATGTGACCGTCATTGGTCGCGATGCCCAGGGTAAGACTCAGACCTGGGTCGACAACGCGCAGTATGTGGTGACGTCCGGTTCGAGCGCGCTCGATCTTACGAAGGTCGCACTCGAGGCGAACGACATTGACGCCGTTGCTGCGGGCTCCTTCATTCTGAGCCTTAAGTACAACGGCGTTGAGCTGGGTACGCCGTTCGATTATTCGACCTATTGGCAGCTGTTCATCAACGGCAAGTCGAGTGACTATACGGCGGACAATGTCACCATCCATGCCGGCGATACCGTCACGTGGTTCTACGGTGGCTGGGGCGACCAGTTGCCCTCCGATTCCGTTCATGCTTCCGTTCAGGTGCTTGGCAAGGACAAGGACGGCAAGCAGCAGGTGTGGGCCTCGACGGGCCAGACGAGTCTCAAGGCGGGCTCTACTGCCAAGGATCTCCTTGAGCAGACCGGCCTTACTCTCGATGCTGGCGAATCGTCTTGGGGCTGGTTCCTCAACGGCATTTATTCGCCGTTCGATGATGAGTCCTATTGTGGCTATGATGCTGCGACCAATAGCTATTGGCGCTTCTACGTAAATGGCAAGTTCAAGAACGTTGGCGCTGGTG
>USDH01000048.1 GCA_900553415.1 uncultured Collinsella sp.
CTGCATGATGATCGACAATCCCGATTGCACGGTGGATGACCTGATGAAGGTTCTCCCTGGCCCCGACTTCCCCACGGGGGGCATCATCATGGGCCGTAAGGGCATCCGCGATGCCTATGAAACGGGAAAAGGAAGCCTTACCATCCGTTCGAAGTGCCGCATCGAAGAGGGGAAGAACGGCAAACATTCCATTGTTGTTTCCGAGATTCCCTATCAGGTGAACCGTACCAATCTTTTGAAAAAGATTGCCGACCTGATTCGCGACAAGAAGCTTCCGGAGATTTCAAACGTTCATGACGGCGCCGACCGCCATGGCATCGATATCATTATCGAGCTGAAGCAGAATGCTATCCCTCAGGTTGTGCTCAACAAGCTGTATAAGCACACCCAGCTGCAGGTTGGCTTTGGCTGCAACATGTTGGCGCTGGTTAACGGTGTTCCTCGCGTGTTGTCCCTGAAGGAAATTCTCCACTATTACATCTTGCATCAGGAAGAGGTTGTGGAGCGTCGTACGCGCTACGACTTGGCCAAAGCGGAGGCTCGCGCACATATTCTGGAGGGCTTCGTAATTGCCCTCGACAACATCGATGAGGTAATCCAGATCATCCGCTCGTCCAACACCGATCGCGAAGCGAAAGACGTGTTGATGGAGCGCTTTAAGCTTTCCGAAAAGCAGAGCGAAGCCATTCTCGAAATGAAGCTGCGCCGTCTGACCGGCTTGGAACGAGAGAAGATCGAAGCCGAATTGAAGGAGCTGCGCGAAAAGATCGACTACTACAAGCGCTTGCTTTCTGACAAAGACTTGGTGAAGCAGGTAATCAAGGAAGAGCTTACTGAAATCAAGGAAAAGTACAGCTCTGCTCGTATTACCAAGATTACCGACGAGGCGAAGGATCTTGATGTAGAAGACCTCATCGCTGAAGAAGAGGTTGCCATTACCGTAACCAAGGCAGGCTACGTGAAGCGTCTTCCTGTGGCTACGTATCGTCAGCAGAAGCGTGGTGGCAAAGGTATGCAAGGGGTTAACCTGAAAGAGGCCGACTTTGTCGAGCATCTCTTCATTTCCTCGACTCATGCGTATCTGCTGTTCTTCTCTTCTCGCGGACGCGTATACCGTCTGAAGGCTTATGAGATTCCTGAGGCCTCTCGTCATGCTCGAGGAACCGCTATTGTGAATGTTTTGCCCCTGGAAAAGGGAGAAACCATCGCTGCGGTTATCGCCACCAAGGATTTCCCCGAAGACGAGTACCTGATGTTCGCCACCTCGTCTGGCATGGTTAAGAAAACTTCCATGAAGCTTTATGACCGTACACGCCGAGACGGATTGATTGCCATCAATCTGAAGGAAGATGACACGCTTATCAGCGTTCAGCGCGTTGCCGAAGGGGAAAAGGTCATGATGGTTTCCTCTGTGGGCAAGGCGATTATGTGGGATGAGTCCGAGGTTCGCGCTATGGGTCGCGACACCATGGGCGTGCGCGGCATGACGGTTAACGCCGATGCTCGCGTACTGGGCATGGAAATCGCGCGTCCGGGAACCGAACTCTTAGTTATTACTGAGCTTGGCTACGGTAAGCGCACACCGGTAGAGGAATATCCTTCGCACCATCGCGGTGGCCAAGGTGTGTACACCATCACTATGACAGCAAAGAAGGGTTTGCTTTCGGCCATGAAGATTGTCGAGGAGAACGACGAGATCATGATCATCACCGAAGAGGGCGTAGTGGTTCGCACACCGGTTTCCGGTGTGTCGCAGTTGGGACGTTCCACTCAGGGCGTTCATGTGATGAATGTTGCTGGCAAGGATAAGGTTTCTGCTGTGGCAACTTCAACCACAACCGAAAAGAAATCTTCCAAGGCGGCAACCGCCACCCATGAAGATCAGAACAGTCTGCTCGATGAAGAGTAGTAGGAAGCACTGATATCCTTGATGTTGGGACCCAGAAAGTCTGGGTCCCAATTTTTTTCCAAAAAATTTTTTACTAGTTTCAGGCAGAAAATCACCTAGGATGAGTGCGCTATTTCTCCGAAAAGAGCAATGTTGCCATCTGTTTTCGGAGAAATCTGTTTCACGGTTTGAATTGAAAACATTGATATGACCTAGGCATATATTGAGAATGATCATTTGAAAGAGAAACTGGCGAAAACTTTTTTAAGAAAATGCAAAATTCTTCTTGACCCGTATGGGGGTAGGAAGTATATTAATTGAGCGCGATTTCGGGCCCATAGCTCAGTTGGTTAGAGCGCACGCCTGATAAGCGTGAGGTCAGCAGTTCAAATCTGCTTGGGCCCACCATTTTTTTACTGATAAACGCTCCACCGTGAGCCGAGTTTGCCGGTGGAGCGTTTATTGATAACGAAATCGCACATAACCTACGTGGGGCATTAGCTCAGCTGGGAGAGCGCGGGCTTTGCAAGCCTGAGGTCAGGGGTTCGATCCCCCTAACCTCCACCATGATGGACCTGTAGCTCAGTTGGTTAGAGCGTCCGGCTGATAACCGGGAGGTCACAAGTTCGAATCTTGTCAGGTCCACCACTTTCTTTCGCAATAAACACCCCAGCGAGAGCCGAGTCGCCGCTGGGGTGTTTATTACTGTCTCCGTGGGGGTTTAGCTCAGCTGGGAGAGCGCGGGCTTTGCAAGCCTGAGGTCAGGGGTTCGATCCCCCTAACCTCCACCATGATGGACCTGTAGCTCAGTTGGTTAGAGCGTCCGGCTGATAACCGGGAGGTCACAAGTTCGAATCTTGTCAGGTCCACCATCAAAACTGTGAAGAGCCCTGGGGCGTTGCCTCGGGGCTTTTTCTTGTCTGTGATAAATCTCATTTTGGTTTTGTGTGCTGTGCGAAAGATTGGGTAGTATAGCTATTCAATGCGGCGACCCTGCCGCGTGTTAACCGCTACGTACCGGAGGTGTTCCATGGTTCGTGTCGACATAGAGACCATCGTCATGGCCGCCGGTCCCGTGCCATCGCTTATCGTGCTTCGCGAGCGCTGCAGCAAATCGGACTCGCCCGCACCGCTGCGTTCCCTTTCCATTCAGACTGGTTCGTTTGAGGCCGCGGCCATCAGCCGTGGCATCGATAGCGGTCGCGCCGAGCGCCCGATTACCCATGACCTGTTGCTCGATACTGTTGGCGCCCTGGGCGCCAAGCTCGAGCGCATCGAGATCGTTCGCGCCGAGCCGCCGGTGTTCTACGCGACGATCGTCGTACTGGCCGATGGTGACGAGTGCAAGATCGACGCCCGTCCCAGTGATGCCATTGCCCTTGCCGTGCGCAGCAATGCCCCCATGTTTGTGGAGGACGACATCATGAATCGCCTGGGTACCGTTTCTGCCCATGCCGAGGAAGTTGACGACGAGCAGGAGTTCGAGAAGTTCGACGAGTTCGTCCATACGCTCTCCCCCGATGACTTCTAAATGCGGGGCGGCCAGGATGCGGAGCGTTCGCTGATGGCCGGCGGTATGTCGGCCGAGGCGGCTGCGATCGCCCGCGAGGCCCAGATGCGCTCGGAGGCTTCTGAGGCGGCTCGCATTGCCTATGTGACGCAGGCCCGCACGCTTCGCGAGCGCCGCGGCTCCTATATCAAGATGGTTATCATCTCCGCCCTTGTCGCGGCAATCTGCTCGCGCCTTCGTGGTACAGTTGGTGCGCTTGGGTTTTCGATCTCTACGGGTCTGGTGATCTGGGGCGTGGTCGACGCGGTAATGCTGACCAGTCAGATCAAGGTGCTCGACAAGCGCGCGATGGATATGATGCGCGCCCGCGACGCTGCCGCCAAGATCGCTGCCGAGGCGCAAGAACTGTAACGACGCCAGACTCGATGGGAAGGTCTAAAGATGGCACAGGATATGCAGGACGCCGGTAACGTCTCCGCCGAGCTCGACGCCATGGTGTGTGACCTGATCGGTGCGTTCTTGGACGACCTGGCCGCCGGTGAAAACCCTGGCGTGGTCGTGGCAATTGAGGATGCCGCTTCCAACCGTTATCTGGCGGCGCTCGATGAGGACGGCGAAGAGGCGTGCCTCGAGGCGGCCACCAACTTTATCTCCGAGCACAAGATGGGTCTTAAGGACGAGGGCCTGGGCCGTATCGCCCGCTATGCCATCGGCTACACCGGCTGCGTCGAGATTGACGGCGGCTATCACGATGCTCTGCTCGTGAGCTTCTTCGAAACCACGCTCGAGAGTGGTTTTTCGGCATACGTGCTGTATGAGGGCATGGGTGCCGGCGATGGTTTTATGTGGAGCGACCCTGAACCTGCAGGTGAGGAAACCCCTCTTATCTAAAATCGCTAAAATAAACGAGTTTTCGGTAAAAGGCTCAATATTCCCGCTGAGCGTTGTATCGCTGGGCGGGCCGCATACGCGTGCCGTTTGTATATAGATAGAAGATAGGGGAACTACATGCGCGTAGACAATCTGAGGAACATCGCCATCATCGCTCACGTCGACCACGGCAAGACGACGATGGTCGACAAGCTCCTGCGTGCCACGGATGCCTTCCGTGCCAACCAGCAGGTCGAGGACCGCGTCCTGGACTCTAACGACCAGGAGCGCGAGCGCGGCATTACGATTCTCGCCAAGAACATCTCTATCGAGTACAAGGACGTCAAGATCAACGTCATCGACACCCCGGGCCACGCCGACTTCGGCGGCGAGGTCGAGCGCGTACTGCGTATGGCCGACGGCGCCCTGCTGCTGGTCGACGCCTTTGAGGGTCCCATGCCCCAGACCCGCTTCGTGCTGCGTCACGCTATCGACACCGGCCTTAAGATCATGATCGTCATCAACAAGATCGATCGTCCGGGTGCCAACCCCGAGAAGGCCTACAACGACTGCCTCGACCTTATGGCCGACCTGGGCGCTACCGACGACCAGCTCGAGTTTGCCATGGAGCATGTCATCTACGCCAGCGGCGTCAACGGCTTTGCCCGCCTTGACCCCAACGACGGCAACATGGACATGTACCCGCTGCTCGATATGATCATCGACGACATGCCCGCACCCGAGGTTGACGAGACCGCTCCGCTGGCCATGCAGTGCGTGACCATCGACCACTCCAACTTCGTTGGCCGTATCGGCATCGGCCGCGTGTACTCCGGTACCATCCACCAGGGCGACCAGATCCTGGTTGTCAAGAACGACGGCTCCAGCGCTACCGCCACCGTCAAGCAGCTCTTTACCTTCGACTACTTGGGCCGTACCGAGTGCCAGGAAGTCGGCGCTGGCGACATCGCCGCTGTCGTGGGTATCGACCGCACCGATATCGGCGATGTCTACACCGACCCCGAGAACCCTGTCGAGCTCGAGCCCATCGAGATCGACCCGCCGACCCTGTCCATCGTCTTTGAGGCTTCGACCTCCCCGCTCGTCGGTCGCGACGGCGACATCGTGGGCGCCCGTCAGCTCAAGGAGCGCCTGTTCAACGAGGCCGAGAACAACGTGACCATGAAGATCGAGGAGCTCGAGGACAAGAGCGGCGTCGAGGTCTCGGGCCGCGGCATCCTGCACCTGTCCGTCCTGATGGAGTCCATGCGCCGCGAGGGCTTTGAGTTCCAGGTCGGCCGTCCCCGCGTTCTGTTTAAGAAGGACGAGAACGGCAACAAGATGGAGCCTGTCGAGCAGGCCGTCGTCGAGTGCCCGGATGAGTACTCGGGCAAGGTCGTTGAGGTCTTCGGTACCTCCGGCGGCATCATGACGAGCATGGACACCTCGGGCATCGTGACGCACCTCGAGTTCAAGATCCCGACGCGCGGCATCATGGGTCTTAAGAACCGCATCATGAACGTCACCCACGGCGAGGGCGTGTTCTACCACACCTTCTTGGAGTATGGCCCCTACGCCGGCGAGATCGGCAACCGTCAGAACGGCGCTATGATCTCCATGACCACCGAGAAGGCCGTTGCCTACGCTCTGGGTACGCTGCAGGAGCGCGGCCAGCTGTTTGTTGAGCCGGGTACCGAGTGCTACGAGGGCATGATCGTGGGCGAGCGCAGCAAGGCCGGCGACATGGTCGTCAACATCGCCCGTACCAAGAACCTGGGCAACCAGCGTTCCTCGACCTCCGATATCTCCGTCCAGCTGGTGCCGCCCCGCACCTTCTCGCTGGAGGAGGCGCTGGAGTACATCGCCGACGACGAGCTGGTGGAGATCACTCCCAAGAACATCCGCCTGCGCAAGCGTCTGCTCAACGCCACCGACCGCAAGAAGGCTGCTGTCCGCGCTGGTCAGGTCAACAAATAAGCGCTGGGCTTTATAGCGACTAACAAGAAAGGGCGTCGACCGCGATGGTCGGCGCCCTTTTTGGTGCAATGGGATCAGGTTGCTTTGCGCCACCACAAAGGTGCCTGGCCCTTTTGTGGTGGTTGGCGGCTAGGCGGTGGGGAGTCCTGGCGTGTTAGCCGGCTGCTGCGGCTTGAGGTGGGCGTTGCGCCAGATGATCTGGATGGCGTAGCCGAGCGTGAAGACGAAGGCTACACCGCTGACAAAGTTGCCCATAAGAGGAAGTGCCGTGAGTGCGCCCGCGACGATACCGCCCACGGCGGCCATGGCGTAGCGGTTTTGGTTGTGTCCGACCATGCGCGCGACCGCGGTGCCCGTAAATGCCGCCGAGACCAAAGCGATGCCGATGACGCCGCACATGAGGGCGGCGGCGAGCGACAGGCCTGCAATCGAGATGATGAGCAGCAGCACGGCGGGAGCGACGGCGACCGTGCCCAGAAGACCACTTACCCACAGCGGCATGGGACGCTGATGGAGCATGCCGGCAGCGCTGGCGGTTGCGCGTGGAAAGACAAGCTCAAGCAGGATGGCGACAAAGCAGGTGGAAAGCGCCGCGGCAACGATGCCGCCGATAATGTCGTTGGCCGTAGAGGTGTTCTCGTTCTCGGTCCGGTCGATCTTGAGAGCTCCGACCTGGGCGCCCTCGGCCCGCTCGGGGTCCTGTGAGACGTGGGCGTTCACCGTGCCGGTGATGCGGGCGTTTTTACCCAGGATGAGCTTGTCGGCCCAAACCTCGACATCGCCCTCGACGGTGCCATCGATGGTCACCGTGTCGCCCGCGAGCGCTGCCGACTTGGTAGAGCCGCGCAGGGCAACCGTCTCGCCTATCGCATAGAAGCAGTTGGCGGTGCTGTCGGAATTGAGTACGACATGCTGACCGACGACCGTGACGCTGCCATCAACCGTAGTCTTGGCAATGTCGATGGTGCGCGCCGCAAGACGAACGGCGCCGCCCACCGTGCAGTCGCGGATCGAGAGGGTATCGCCCGCAGCGATGATATCGCGGTCGATGGAGGTGTCGTCCAGGTTGAGGCTCTGACCTGCCCAGTACAGGTCACCTTCGACGCCGGACGGAGTGGCGTCATTGTCGGTCGCAAGTACGTTGCCTGCGGTGTCCGTGCCGGCAAGAGCCGTAGCGGGAAGTGCGGTGAGCGCCAGAGCGATGAGCGCGAATAGGATGGTGATGCGGCCCCACGCTTTACGGCGTTGGGTCGACGGGAATTGATTGTGGGGCATAGTGAATCCTTCGTCAGATGCTCGATATGCACCTAACAGGGTACCCAACGCGTGGGCGCTCTAAAAGAACCTCTCGGTTGCATTTCGAAGGATGAGCCCGCGCAATCTACTTTTTGTGGTGCAAAAAGCGCGCGATGTCCTCTTCGGTGGGGCTTTTGATGTCAAAACGCAGCGACAGCCAGCGCAGCCCCATGGTTACCGCAACGCATACGACCAGCGCGGCAACATTGCTCATGAGGCCGCTCATGACGAGGGCTACATAGCTTGCCGAGCCGGCGATGGCCGCGATGGCATAGAAGTTGGTGCGTTGGAAAATGCCCGGGACCACGCCCATAAAGCCGTCGCGCAGCATGCCGCCGCCCACGGCGGTAAAGAAGCCCATCATGATACATACGGCGGGCGCAAATCCGTACACCAACGCCTTGTCCGCGCCGGTTGCTGCATAGATGCCGACCGAGATGATGTCGAGCAGGGGAATGAGTTTTTCGGGCTTATCGACGATTGCCGGGAAGATATAGATGATGGCGGCTGTGGCGATGGAGAGCGGTAGTGCCATGGGCTGGTTGAGGATGTAGACGTTGCCGACCTGGAGCGTCATATCGCGCAAAAGACCGCCGCCCAGACCGCAGACCACCGCGAGCGCGACCGCGCCCACCAGGTCGAGCTTGTGCTCGCGAGCGACCAGCACGCCCGAGATCGATGCCGCGACAACGGCGAACATCTCGAGCCAAAATGGGATAGCGACCATGGCATCCGAGGCGTGTGAAGTAACAGTCATAGCGGCGACGACGGGCAAGATGAGGTCCTTTGATTCTCGGGTTTGAACAATGCCCGTACATAGTACATGGTTGGCGGCGATTGAGACCCTATTGCTCGGCAAACGGTAGGGACTGGGAACGGTCATGGGTACCAAACATGTACATCAGCCTCCAAAGATGCCGAAAATGTCGTTTTTGGAGGGTGATGTACATGTTTGAGATTCAAGGTGAAATCGAAAGCAATGGGGGACGTGGCTGAATAGGAGGGATGTCCAAATTTTGAGCGGAGCTCAAAATTTATTCGGTCGGCTTTTCGCACTTCCTTAAATATTGATTCTATTTCGCGGTGTTTTAAGGGTTGAAATGCTACTAAAACA
>USDH01000049.1 GCA_900553415.1 uncultured Collinsella sp.
GGCAATTACAACGGCCACATCGACTTTCATCTATCCGATGGCATGGTCGATGTGGTCGTTCTCTATCTGCCGCATAAGACTAATCCGGTGATCCGGCTGGTGAGAATGGGCTCGCATGAGGAGTTGTTTCAGGGCCCGCAGGGCTGATTGCTCGCTTATGTTTCGCGGGGAAATAGGGATTGATTCGCGGCCGATTGGCTAAAACAGCCCCTCCTGGTTCGGCGACAGTGGAGTGCGGCTCCGTGAGTGGTGTTTGGCTGGTGCCAAAATATGTGGCAGCTGTTATTGAGTGGGTTTTAGCGGCTGCGGGGCGGGCTGGAGATTCCGGGAGCTGCCCTCGAATAGCCCGCTGGGCAAAAAATGGCAAATATGAGTACTGTTGTTTTGGCGGTTTCATATCATCTGTAAAGTATTTAAGACCAATCGAGTGATATTTGATACAACCAACCCCCTAACCATGGCGATTCGGGACTTTACGGCGCTCAAAATCGGCGGAAAAAAGCAAATTCAGCCAGATTTCGCTGCTACTAAATTTGTAGCAGTACTCATATTTGCCATTTTTTGACCAAGGGGTATCGCAAGGGGGTTGGATAAAGCATCGATCGCCTGCAATGGCTCAATTGGGCAGTTGGGCGGCAATTGGGTTGCGGCGTAATGGGAAGCTATTCGCGGCCTTTCGACTAAAACGACCCCTTTACCGCCGCCATTCCTAAAGAGATGCCGGCGCGCCTTGAGTTGGGGCGCGCCGGCGCGATGGCTTTACTGTGACTGGGTGCACCTCGGTTGTTCGACTGTCCCAGCATGTCCTACCTAGCCAGGCAGACCTTTCTTAGCGTTTAACGTTTGCCCAGATAAAACCTGCCAAAATAAACCTGTCCCTAATTCGCAGGTTGGTAGCGGGGGCAGTAGCTGATGGCGATGGCGTCGACGCCTACGTGGGTGGCGATGGTGCAGCCGATGGGGCCGGTGCCGGCGTCTACGTAGTCCTGGCCCGCGAGCGCCTCGTTGACAAGTTCCTGCTCCTCGGCGGCGCCGGTCGTGAGCACGCGCACGCTTGAGCCCGGGTGCTCGTCCAAAAACGCGAGGCAATCTGCCATGGTGTTGGCGACGATGCGCTTGGCGCCGCGGCCCTTTTTGATGGCCTTGATCTCGCCCGATTTCCACTCCGGCGAAACGGCCAGGCGAATGTTGAGCATCTGCGTGAGCTGGCCGGCAAGCTTGGGCGCGCGGCCGTTCTTAACGAGGTTCTCGAGCGTGCGGGGAATCAGCAGCAGGTGGGCGTCGGGCAGGGCCGCGCGGATCTGCGCCTCGGTCTCGTCCAGGCTGCGGCCATCTTCGCGCATGGCCCGCGCGTACTCCACCAGCAGGCCCTCGGCGCCCGAGCCAGTGCGCGAATCGATGCAGCGCACGTCGAGCTCGTGGGTCTCGGCGACCAGGCATGCGTTGGAATAGCAGGCGGACCACTCGCTGCACAGCGAGATAAAGATCGCGCTGTCGTGGCCGTCAGCACGCACGCGGTCAAAGAGTGCCTTGAACTCGCCGGCACTCGGCTGCGAGGTGTGCGGCAGCTGCTCGGAGCCGGCCATGCGGGCGACGTACTCCTCGGCGGTGATCTGTACCTGGTCGAGCAGGTCCTCGCCTTCGATAATCACATGCAGCGGAATGACGTAAATGCCGAGCTCTTGAGCACGGGCGGGGGAGATGTCCGACGTGGAGTCGGTTATGATGGCAAAAGACATAATTGCACCTTTCGTTGGGGCGCTTGCGCGCCGCCTTCTGAGAGCAAAGTGCGACAAGTATAGTGGAGTTGCTCTACATTGCTAGGTTCAATTGTTGAATAGTCAACAGTTTGAAGTGTCGGTGTGGAAATCGTCAACTGGGGAAGAGGGATGCCGATGGAGGCGCTGGAGATATGCAAGCGGCCGGTCGTGCTGTTTGATTTCGATGGCACGGTGGCAGATACGGGTCGGGCGGTGATGACCTCGACGCGCAAGACGTTGGCTGCGCGCGGGTTTTCGGAGGCGCAGATGGGCGACCTGCGTCGCATGATCGGGCCGCCCCTGTGGAAGAGCTTTCACGACTTTTATGGCTTCTCCCGCGAGGAGTCGCTTGTGGTGGCCGACGAGTACCGTGCCTTTTTTGATGAGTTGGGACCGGAAGAGTATCCCGTGTTCGATGGGATCCCCGCGCTGCTGGATGGCCTTGTCGCACAGGGGCATCGCTTGGCCGTGGCGACGTCACGCATGGAGGCAAAGTGCATTGACATGGTGGGCGAGCTGGGGCTTTCGCAGTTTGAGGCGGTTGTCGGCATGAACCCTCCGCAGGGGCGCGAGACCAAGGCCGATTCGGTTCGCGACGCGTTGGCGGCCTTGGGTGCGGTCGCGGGCGATGCCGTGATGATCGGCGATCGCTTTAACGACGTCGAGGGCGCGCACGCGATGAGCGTGCCGTGCATTGGTATCTATTCGGGCGCGGCGGCGCCGGGCGAGCACGAGGCGGCGGGTGCCGATGCAGTGGTGCACTCGGTGGCCGAGCTTGCTAAACTTTTCGCTATATAAGTATGTGATGTGAGGGACGGGCGTACCCGTCGCTCATTGGTAAGGAGGTCGTCCATGAATCAGGTGGAGCAGAGCGTTACCGAGTATGTCGACGAGGTCTGGGAGGATGTCGTCGCCGATATCGAGCAGCTGGTGAGCTATCCGTCCGTGGCCGTTGCTGCCAATGCAGAGCCCGGTTCGCCGTTTGGCCGCCCGGTTCGTGATGCGCTCGATTGTGCGCTCGGCATTGCGCAAAAGCTCGGCTACCAGACGAGCGACGACGAGGGCTATGTGGGCATTGCCGATATCCCGGGTCGCGGCGACAAGCAGCTTGCGACCATCTGCCACGTGGACGTGGTGCCCGCCGGTCCCGGCTGGAACACCGATCCGTTTGCGATGGAGCGTCGCGAGGGCTGGCTGCTCGGCCGTGGCGTGATTGATGACAAGGGTCCGGCGGTGCTGTCGCTCTACGCCGGTGCCTACCTGCTCAAGCACGGCATTGTGCCGCGCTATACCTTCCGCGCGCTGCTGGGCTGCGATGAGGAAGTGGGCATGTCCGACGTTCACCATTATCTGGAGAACCACGCAGACCCCGACTTTTTGTTTACGCCCGATGCCGAGTTCCCGGTCTGCAATGCTGAGAAGGGCCAGTTTGGGGCGACGTTTGTGAGCCCCAAGATCGATGGAGGGCGCATCGTATCGTGGAGCGGTGCCGAGGCGAGCAACGCCATTCCGTCGCAGTCTATCTGCGAGCTCGCGATTGCCGCCGATGAGCTGCCGGCGCCGGTCGAGAACGCCGACCGCCTTGAGATTACGACACTCGATAACGGGCATGCGCAGATTTTTGCCCACGGCATTGGCGGTCATGCCTCGATGCCCGAGGGAACGATCAATGCCGTCGGCCTGATCGTGTCGTATCTGCGCGAGGCCGAGGACGCGTTTGGTGCACGCGACGAGCGCCTGCTGACGCCTGCCGAGCACGAGTTCGTCAAGTTCCTGGCCTTTGTGCACGCGGATGCCTATGGCCGCGGCCTAGGTATCGATGCGACGAGTCCGGCGTTTGGCCCGCTTACCTGCAACGCTGGCGTCATCCGCGTGGCGGATGGCCATATTGAGCAGGTCATCGACGTGCGCTTCCCTGACAGCACGAGTGCCGATACCATCCGCGAGCAGCTCGAGCCGCTCGTGGGCCGTTTTGGCGTGACGTGCCAGCTGGGTCGCGCGAAGGTGCCGTTCTCGGTGTCTGCCGACGATCCGGCCGTGAAGGCGCTTATCGATACCTATAACGAGTTCACCGGCAAGCATGCCGAACCCTTTGCCATGGGCGGCGGCACGTACGCGCGCAACTTTGCCCGCGCCGTGTCGTTTGGTCCCGAGGAGACCGGTCTGGAGCTGCCCGCGTGGGGCGGCCAGATGCACGGTCCCAACGAGTGCGCCAACGAGGAACAGCTCAAGCAGGCGCTCAAGATTTATATCGTGGCGATCTTACGTTTGAACGAGCTTGAGCTTTAAGGCTGCGGCGTTTTAACAACTTAGCACCCCTTTCGTCCGGGCTTTTTAAGTTGCGGTGGAATAGTTCCTAGAATGGGCCATTTGATGGCCAAGCAGGAACTATTTCACCGCAACTTTGTTTTTATTGGTGTAAAAGGCGGGTCATGCTTGGTGGCGGGTTTGTTATTCGTTTGTAAAGCCGAGCCGCGCTTGCGGTAAGGGTCTATCAGATGCCCGTAATAAAGCGCAGCTGACGCGGGCGCTGCCCGATCGAGACCGTATCTTTCCAAACAGCAAAGCGGGCAGGGTGCCCGCGAGTCGCTTGTATGAAAGGAAGATCATGCTCGATCAGGCTTATTCTCGTCGTCAGTTCCTCGGCCTCGCTGGTGGTCTCGCCAGCATCGTGGGCCTCGGCCTCGTTGGTTGCGGCGGCGCAGGCGCTTCCGACGCCGCCGACAAGGGTAGCGCCGCTGCCGCCGAGTCCGTCTCCGGTGAGGTGACCTACGACGGTGCCTCCTCGTTCCAGGCTCTCGTCGAGGCCGCTGCCGAGAAGTTCATGGATGCCAATCCGGACGTCTCCGTCTCCGGTTCGGGTAACGGTTCGGGTAAGGGCCTGACCGCTGTCGCCGCCGGCACCGTCACCATCGGTAACTCTGACGTCTTCGCCGAGACCAAGCTCGAGGCCGATCAGGTCAAGAACCTCGTCGACCACGAGGTCGCCGTCGTGGGCATGGGCCCCGTCGTCTCCAAGAACGTGACAGTCGACGACCTGACCCTCGAGCAGCTCAAGGGCATCTTCTCCGGCCAGATCACCAACTGGAAGGAGGTCGGTGGCGACGACGCCACCATCGTCGTCCTCAACCGCAAGGCCGGCTCCGGTACCCGCGCCACCTTTGAGGCTGCCGTCTTTGGCGACGAGGCCAACGACTTTAAGGGCGACGCCGAGCTCGACAAGTCCGGCGACGTCCAGACCCAGATGGCCAGCACCGACAACGCCATCTCCTACCTCGACTTCTCGCACTTCGACGACTCCAAGTTCAACGCCATCAAGGTCGAGGGCGTCGAGCCCAAGAGCGCAAACGTTACCGACGACTCCTTTAAGATCTGGGCGACCGAGCACATGTACTGCTCCAAGGACGCCGACGAGGCCACCACGGCCTTCCTGGAGTTCATGCTTTCCGACGACGTCCAGGGCAAGCTCGTCGAGGAGCAGGGCTTTATCCCAGTCTCTGCCATGAAGGTCGTCAAGGACGCCAGCGGCAAGGTATCCGCTAAATAAGTAATCGCCCCGGAAAGGTTTGCAATGGCAAAACAGCTGCCAAAGCGCGACCTTGAGAACGTGGGCCTGGGCGTCACGGGCGCGTGCGTAGCGCTCGTGACGCTTGTCGTTGCCGCGCTCATCTTTATGGTCGCCCAAAAGGGCCTCTCGGCTTTTCTCAAGGACGGCGTCTCGGTCGTAGAGTTCTTCGCCGGCACCAAGTGGGATCTGGCCAACACAGCCGAAAACGGCCTGCCCTACACCGGCGCCCTGCCCCTGATCGTCACCTCGTTTGCGGTCATGGTGCTCTCCACGCTCATCGCGCTGCCCATCGCCATCGGCTCTGCCATCTTTGCGGTCGAGATCCAGCCTAAGTTTGGCTCCAAGGTCTTTCAGCCGCTTATTGAGCTTTTGACCGGCATTCCCTCGGTCGTCTTTGGCCTGATCGGTTTTCACGTGGTCGTCGGCCTTATGAAGAGCGTTCTCCACGTGAGCACAGGCCTGGGCATCTTGCCCGGCGCCATCGTGCTGGCCGTCATGATCCTGCCGACCATGACCACGCTTTCGGTCGATGGCCTGCGTGCCGTGCCCGACAGCTACCGTCAGGGTTCGCTCGCGCTGGGCTACACCCGCTGGCAGACCATCTGGCACGTGGTGCTCAAGAGCGCCATGTCCTCGCTCATGACCGCGGTCATCCTTGGCATGACCCGCGCCTTTGGCGAGACGCTCGCCGTGCGCATGGTTATCGGCGGTATCGAGGCCATGCCGACGTCGCTGCTGTCGCCGGCCTCCACCATCACCACCACGCTCACCACGTCCATGGCGGTCTATGCCGAGGGCTCGGCCCAGGACGACGTCCTGTGGGCGCTCGGTCTTCTGCTGATGGGCATGAGCCTCATCTTTATCCTGATCATCCATCTCATTGGCCGCAAGGGGGCGAAGGCTCGTGGCTAGCACGCGCATCCATATCGACGAGGCGAGACTCGGGCGTGTCCAAAGGCAAGACCGTATCGCCACGGGCGTGCTGACGGCGATCGTCGCCATCGTCATGCTCATCGTCGTCTCCATGGTGGCCTACATCCTGTTCGAGGGCATCTCGACGCTGTTCCAGCCGGGCTTCCTCACGCAGCCTGCGCGCGCCAACGGAACCCAGGGCGGCGTGCTCTACCAGCTGTTCGACTCGTTCTACCTGCTGCTGATCACTCTAGTCATCTCGGTGCCCATCAGCCTGGGCGGAGCGGTCTTCCTGGTTGAGTACGCGCCGAACGGCCCTATCCGCGACATCGCCTCCACCGCTATCGAGACCTTGTCCTCGTTGCCTTCCATCGTCGTCGGCATGTTCGGCTTTCTGGTGTTCTCGGTGCAGCTGGGCTGGAAGTACTCCATCATCTCCGGCGCCGTCGCGCTCACCATGTTCAACATCCCCATCCTGGTGCGCGTGATTCAGCAGGCGCTCGAGGACGTGCCGCAGGCCCAGCGCGATGCGTGCCTGGCCATGGGCCTCACTCGCTGGGAGGCCACACTGCACATCCTGATTCCCGAGGCCATGCCCGCCATCGTGACCGGCATCGTGCTTTCGGCCGGCCGCGTGTTTGGCGAGGCCGCGGCGCTGCTCTTTACCTCGGGCATGAGCTCGCCGGTTCGTCTGAACTTCTTGAGCTTTAACCTGTCGAGCCCCACCTGCGCCTGGAACGTGTTCCGTCCCGGCGAGTCGCTGGCCGTGCACATCTACAAGATCTATGGCGAGGGCAGCCCCGAGGCCCAGCAGATCGTCTGGGGCACCGCGGCACTGCTGATGATCTGCGTGCTGCTGTTTAACGTAATCGCCCGTATCGTGGGCAAGCAACTGGCAAGGAAGATGACGGCCGAATGAGCGATATGAATGCAACGCCCGCAACCGAGGCGGCCACGTCCGAGACCCAGGACTTTCTGTCGAGCGTGGGGGAGAGCGAGAGGCGCGTGCGCGTGAGCGGCAAGGCCGTGAGCGACGAGGTCGTGCTCTCCGCCAAGGACGTCAACGTGTACTATGGCGACCACCATGCGCTGCACAATACGTCGCTCGACTTCCACAAGGGTGAGATCACGGCGCTCATCGGGCCTTCGGGCTGCGGCAAGTCGACCTTCTTGCGTAGCCTCAACCTGATGAATCGCGAGATTCGCCGCTGTCGCGTGGAGGGCGAGATCAACTACCGCGGGCGCAACGTGAACACCAAGACCGAGAACACGTACGAGCTGCGTCGCTCCATCGGCATGGTGTTCCAGCAGCCAAACCCCTTCCGCAAGTCCATTCGCGACAACATCACCTTTGCGCCCAAGCGCCACGGCATCACCGACCGTGACGAGCTCGACCGCATGGTCGAGGAGAGCCTGCGCGGCGCGGCGCTGTGGGACGAGGTCAAGGACAAGCTCGACAAGAGCGCCTACGCGCTTTCGGGCGGTCAGCAGCAGCGCCTGTGCATCGCGCGCACGCTGGCGCTCAACCCCGACGTGATCTTGTTTGACGAGCCCTGCTCGGCGCTTGACCCCATCTCGACGCTGGCGATCGAGGACCTGATGTCGTCGATCGTGGCCGACCGCGCCATCGTCATCGTGACGCACAACATGGAGCAGGCGTCGCGCGTGTCCAACCGCACGGCGTTTTTCTACATGGGCGATATGGTCGAGTACGACGAGACCGACGAGATTTTCCAACGGCCCAAGGATAAGCGGCTGAATGATTACCTCACCGGCATGTTCTCCTAGTCCGGAACATGCTTGAGGCCCGCGGCGGCCACGGTCGCCACGGGACTGATTGGAGAGGCGGGTCATCTCTTGCGGGAGATGGCCCGCTTTTTTGTGTCGTGTGCGCCCCGCCTTTTCGCTGCTATCATGGACAACGTTGAATTTCTACGAAGGAGCAGGGCATATGGCGATTCTTTTGGGATGCGATTCCATCAGCCTAGAGTTTCCCACCAAGCATATTTTCGATAGCGTGACGCTCGGCGTGGGCGAGGGCGACCGCATTGGTATTGTCGGTAAAAACGGCGACGGCAAGTCGACGCTGCTGAGCGTGCTCGCCGGCACGCTGGAGCCCGATGACGGACGCGTGACGCACCGCCGCGGCACCACGATCGGTCTACTCGGCCAAAAGGATCAGCTTGTCGACACCGATACCGTGCATCATGCCGTTGTGGGCGACACGCCCGAGTACGAGTGGGCGTCGAGCCCCCGTACGCGCCAGATCCTCGCCGGCCTCATTAGCGATGTGCCCTGGGAGGGCATGGTAGGCGAGCTCTCGGGCGGTCAGCGCCGCCGCGTGGACCTCGCGCGCCTGCTGATCGGCGACTATGACGTGCTCATGCTCGA
>USDH01000050.1 GCA_900553415.1 uncultured Collinsella sp.
CTTGCGCGCACCGCGACGAAGACCTTTGGCAACGCTGTGCTCAACTTGCCGGTGTTTCAGCTGTCGATGTACGTGGCGGCGCTTTCCATTCTGTGGATCGGCGGTCGCATGATTCTTGCCGGCGAGCTCGGCGTGGGCTCGCTCACGGGCTTTATGAGCTATGTGCTGCTGATCATGAACTCGCTCATGATGATTTCCAACGTGTTTTTGCTGCTCACGCGCGCTCTCACGAGTGTGGGCCGTATCGCAGAGGTGCTCGATGAAGAGCCCTTTATCGCCAATCCCGTGGGAGACCTCGCGACTGCGACGCCAGCGGACGGCAGTATCGAGTTTCGCGACGTTTCCTTTAAATACCGCGCGGATGCTGCCGAGGATGTGCTCGAGCATATCGACCTTCGCATCGAGAGCGGCTCGACGGTGGGCATCCTCGGCGGCACGGGCTCGGGCAAGAGCTCGCTTGTGCAGCTGATTGCGCGCCTGTACGACGCCACTGAGGGCGCCGTGCTTGTGGGCGGACACGACGTGCGCGACTACGACCTGGCTACCTTGCGCGACGCGGTGGGAATTGTGCTGCAAAAGAATGTGCTGTTCACGGGCACCGTGCGCGAGAACCTGCAGTGGGGCAATCCGCAGGCGTCGGACGATGAGCTCCTCGCGGCTTGCCGCGCGGCGTGCGTGGACGAGTTCCTTGATCGCATCGGCGGGCTGGACGGCGAGTTGGGCCAAGGCGGCGCCGGTGTTTCGGGTGGCCAGAAGCAGCGCCTGTGCATCGCGCGCACGCTGCTCAAGCATCCGCGCGTGCTCATTTTTGATGACTCCACCAGCGCGGTCGATATGGCGACCGACGCTAAGATTCGCGAGCACATCGCTCGGATTCCCAATACGACCGTGCTCATCATCGCCCAGCGCATCGCGAGCGTCATGGATGCCGATCGCATTGTGGTGTTGGACGACGGTCGTGTCCACGGCGTGGGCACGCACGAGGAACTGCTGGCGGGCGACAACATCTACCAGGAGATTTATGCCTCGCAGATGGAGTTCACGGGGAACGCGGACGCCGGTGACGGCTGCGACGATGGCTGCGCGAACGATCCGTTTTTCTCCGTCCCCAGCGAATCACCCTTGGAAGGGGGTGAGCGCCATGCCTAAGACCGCAGCCCAAGCACGCCCGGCCGACCTCAAGCGCACTATGCGCCGCTTGCTCTCCTACATGGGACACGCCAAGTTCTCGCTGCTCGCAGTGGGTGTGCTTGCCTCTGTTGCGGCCATCGCGAGCCTTGCCGGTACCTACATGGTGCGCCCCATCGTCAACGGTTTGGCAACGGGCGGCGAGGAACTGCTCGCTAAGCAGGTTATCTTTACCGCTGCCATCTACGCCGCGGGCGTGCTCTCGGCTCTGGGCTACTCGCAGATTATGGTGCGCGCGGCCCAGCGCGTGGTCTCCGATATCCGCCGCGACCTGTTTGCGCACATCCAGATGCTGCCGCTGAGCTACTTCGACAGCACGCGCTCGGGCGACATCATGAGCTTTTTCACCAACGATGTCGACACTGTCTCCGAGGCGCTCAACAACAGCTTTGCCAACGTGATTCAGGCGAGCATCCAGGTGGTCGGCACCACGGCCATGCTCATCATCCTCAACTGGCAGCTCACGATTATCACGCTCGTGTGCGACGCGGCCATTGTGCTGTACGCGCGCTACTCGGGCGCGCGCTCTAAGCGCTTCTTTGCCGCCCAGCAGGCATCGCTTGGCGACCTGGACGGATATATCGAAGAGATGGTCTCGGGCCAAAAGGTCATCAAGGTCTTTAATCACGAACAGGCCAATGTGGCTGGTTTTGACGCACGCAACCAAGAGCTGCGCCGCACCGGTGGTGCCGCGCAGGCCTACGCCAACTCCATGGTGCCCATGACCGTGGTGATCGGCTATGCCAACTACGCCATCGTCGCCGTGGCGGGCGGCATGCTCTGCATCAAGGGGCTCGCCGACGTAGGCGCGCTTGCAAGCTACCTGGTCTTTGTACGCCAGGCGGCCATGCCCATCAACCAGTTTACGCAGCTGGGCAACTTTTTGCTCAACGCGCTGGCCGGTGCCGAGCGCCTGTTTGCCGCCATGGACCTTAAGCCCGAGGTGGACGAGGGCTGCGTGGAGCTGGTGCAGACGGGCGACGCCGCGTGGGCATGGAAGATTCCCGAGGGCCAGGGCGTGGGCGCGTACGGGCACCTGCATGATGTGGCTGCCGTTGATGAGTCGGGCCGTGCGGTGGCTGCCGACGGCACCGAGCTCACGTGCGGCTTGGTCCCACTTGCCGGCGACGTGCGCTTCCATGCCGTGGACTTTTCCTACGTGCCAGGCACCCGTGTGCTCACGGATCTCAACCTGTTTGCCAAGCCGGGCCAAAAGATCGCCTTTGTGGGCTCCACAGGCGCAGGTAAGACGACCATCACCAACCTCATCAACCGCTTCTACGAGGTCGATGACGGCGAGATCACGTACGACGGCATCGACGTCAAGCACATTGCCAAGGCCAGCCTGCGCGGGTCGCTCGGCATTGTGCTGCAGGACACGCACCTGTTTAGCGGTACCATTGCGCAGAACATCCGCTTTGGCAAGCTCGATGCGACCGACGAGGAGGTGCGCGCCGCTGCCGAGGCCGCCTGCGCGGATTCGTTTATCCGCCGCCTGCCTAGAGGGTACGACACGCCGGTCACGGCCGACGGCGCCAACCTGTCGCAGGGCCAGCGCCAGCTGCTCGCCATCGCGCGCGTGGCCGTGGCCGATCCGCCGGTGCTCATCTTGGACGAGGCCACGAGTTCCATCGACACGCGCACCGAAAAGCTCATCGAGCGCGGCATGGACCGCATCATGCGCGGACGCACCACGTTTATGATCGCGCACCGCCTGTCCACCGTCCGCGACGCCGACGCCATCATGGTCCTCGAACACGGCCGCATTATCGAGCGCGGCACGCACGAAGAGCTGCTCGCCCAGCACGGCGAGTACTGGCAGCTGGCGCATGGCTTAAAAGAGTTGGATTAACCCGTTCGAACACGATGCTTTGGCCCTCCGTGCCTCTCACCTCGCCTCAAACCATCACAACATTCGACGTTTTTTGCCAAAATCGAGAAAAGCATCGAATGTTGTGATGGTTTTTCTGCCACTCGACCGGGTGGAATCGCTTTCTTGCGCACGAAGGTGTGCGGACCCGTGGGCAGGGGAATAAGGTTGGTTATCCGACTCCATTGGAGGGCTCATGGACCTGCCAATCGTCCTGTCCCATAAGACTGCCTGGCTGTACCACAACGTGGCGCGCCCGTCCGAGCCGCTCTCGCGAGCAAGCAGCCTATACGATGAGGACTCGCTTGCTAACGAGGCGGAGCCAACTGCGGGCCTGCCCAAATTGGGGCTCGATGCCAAGGGGCTGAGGGCTTCAACGGCAGTTGGAATCGTTACCGACTATCTGGTTTCGCTTGGTATTCCACGAGAAGAGCTCGATCATATCGACACGCTCGTCAACTTCGATTTTGAGCGTTCGACGCCGGCTGGATTTAGGTGTCACGTGTTTGGAGCGCCTATACCTTCGGATCATCTTATCGAGGTGGCAGAAGGTCTCTTGGTGGTTGATGAGGCCATGTGCTTTGTCCAGGCGGGCTCGTGGATGAGCGAGCTCGAGCAGCTGGAATATGGCTATGAAATCTGTGCCCGATACCATTTGAATCATCTGTCGACAGGCGATTATATCGAGATGGGGCAGAGGTATACCGTTGCCGACTTGATTGCTTATTGCAATGAGAACCGATCTCGTCAGGGGACTGTACGCGCGGCCGCCGTGCTCAGGCGCGTGCGCGATGGCGCGCGGTCGCCCATGGAGACAGCCACCGCAATCATGGTCGCAGCAAAACGTTCCCAGGGAGGGCTGGGATACACCAAAATCGAGCTCAACCATCGGGTCGATGTCCCCAGCGAGTTCAAATATCTCGCAAAGGCCGGGTATTTCGAGATTGACGTATATGCGCCTGCGAGCGGTACGGGGGTTGAATACAACGGCTCGGACCATCTTGATAAACAGCGCAGCGCGTCGGATGCGGAGCGTATGACCGTGCTGAGCGCGCTGGGCTTTAGGATGATTGTCCTCACCGGGACTCAGTTTGCCCGTCAGCTGCAATTGCACCGGGCGATGAACGCTATCGCACTCGCTATGGGCATCAAGTGCGACCGAAGCGAGGCATTCCAGAAACGGCAGAATGACCTGCGGGAGTTCGTGATTCGCAACTGGAGTGGGGACCTTTAGGGACGCTTTGGTCCTTCTGCGGGGTGCTGTGGGCAGGCAAACCATCACAACATTCGACGTTTTTTGCTAAAAACGGGAAAAGCATCGAATGTTGTGATGGTCTGCATGCTGAGGATGGGCTTGGAAAGCCGGTCTTGCTCGAAGTGACCTGTCCTGTCGTACGGGTGTCGGCATGATTCTCTCGTGGGGTATTATGTTTTACGAAGAATAAAGCGCCGCGTGAGGGAGGGCTGCGTGGACGGGCACGTGCAACATGACGGCTTTGGCCGCGATATCAACTACCTGCGCATTGCCGTTACCGACAAGTGCAATTTCCGCTGCATTTACTGCATGCCGGCCGATGGCGTGGCGCCCCGTGCGCACGACGAGCTGCTCAGCGCCGAGGAAATCGCCCGCTTTGTGCGCCTGGTGGCGGGGGAGGGCATTCGCCGCGTGCGCCTGACGGGCGGCGAGCCGCTGGTCAGCCGCCGTATCATCCCGCTTATTCGCGACATCCGCGCGATTCCGCAGATCGAGGACATCTCGCTTACCACCAACGGCGCCCTGCTGCCCAAGCTGGCGCCGCAGCTCAAAGATGCCGGTCTTAACCGCGTCAACATCTCGCTTGACACGCTCGACCCTACGCTCTTTGGAAAGATCACGCGTCTGGGTCGACTCGAGCAGACCATAGCTGGCATCGACGCGGCACTGGCCTGGGGCTTTGAGCCCGTTAAGGTCAACTGCGTTGTGGTGCGCCGGCTCAACCAGGATGTGGCGGCCCTCGCGCGCTTGACCGTCGACCGCCCCATCCACCTGCGCTTTATCGAATACATGCCCATCGGCGACGAGCGCACGAGCTCGCATTGCGCTGTGGACCCGCATGCGCCCGCGCTCAATCCCGAGCTGTGGGACGCGAGCGACACCGTGCCGAGCGACGAGCTGCGGGCGCGCATCAATGCCGGGGCCGCCGCGACGGGACTGGGCGAGCTCGAGCCGCTCGACATCAACGACGCTCCTGCCGGCGCGGGTCCTGCGCGCTATTGGCACTTTCCGGGCGCGGCGGGAACGGTCGGCTTTATCAGCGCCATGTCCAACCATTTTTGCGCGAGCTGCAACCGCCTGCGCCTGACGGCCGACGGTAACGTGCGTCCGTGCCTGTTCAGCGATGCCGAGTATTCGGTGCGCGACGCCCTGCGCCGTGGTGATGATATGCAGGTACTTTCGATTTGGCGCGATGCCGTCGCCCACAAACCGCAGGAACACGCGATAATTGAGGGCACGCAACGATTTATGTCCCAAATCGGAGGATGATCATATGGCCAAGAGCAGGTACGCCGATGCCACCAAGGCCGCTCGCAGGGCCGCGATGTCTGCCCACAAAGTCACGGCTGCGACGAATGCTGGTAACGCCGACGCGTCCGCACAGCCGACTGCCAGTGCTGTTGCCGATCCCGCCCGTGACGCCCGCCGCGACGAGCTGACGCATGTGGATGCCAAGGGCGAGGTTCGTATGGTCGACGTGTCCGACAAGGCCGAGACCCATCGTATCGCCATCGCCGAGGGCACCATCCTCATGCACCCCGAGACACAGGCCATGGTGCTGCAGGACCGCGCCAAAAAGGGCGACGTGCTTGCCTGCGCGCGCGTGGCGGGCATTATGGCCATCAAACGCACGAGCGACATCATCCCTATGTGCCATCCGTTGCTCATTACCAAGAGCAAGTGCGACATTGCGCCCATCGCTGCGGCGGGGACGCCTGCCGAGGACGTGCCCGAGGGCTGGGCTCCGGCGCGCGCGGACGGGCAGGTTGGCTTTCACGTGCTGGTCACGGCGGGCGTGACGGGCAAGACGGGTATCGAGATGGAGGCTCTGACCGGCGCGAGTGCCGCGTGTCTGACCATCTATGACATGTGCAAGGCGGTCGATCGCGGTATGGAGATCGTCGACGTGCGCCTGCTGCACAAGGAGGGCGGCCGCTCGGGCGTGTGGGATCGCGCCGAGCGTCAGGCGGCTGCTGTTGAGGCCGCCGGCGCCGACGGCAACGCGCCCGCGAGCGCACCCGTCGCCGTCGCACCCGCAGCTCCGACACCGGCCGTCCCCGCGATCGCGTTTATCGGCTACCAAAACTCGGGCAAGACCACGCTCGTCGAGAAGGTCATTGCCGAGCTCACCCGCCGCGGCCTGCGCGTGGGTTCGCTCAAGCATCATGGTCATCACGGCTTTGATATCGACGTGCCCGCTAAGGACACCTGGCGCCATCACCAAGCCGGATCCAAACACGTGGGCCTCATCTGCGCCACGCGCTGGGCGGAGTACGCCGACACGCGCGAGGAGGACGAGATGCCCGCGCGCGAGCTGCTGTCGCGTTACAACGATGTCGACGTGGTGATCATCGAGGGCTACAAGACCGAGGGCTTCGACAACATCGTGGTCGCGCGCTCCGGTGTCGACCGTCTGCGCGGCAAGAGCTCGCTCGACCTGGTCGACGGTCGCACGCTGGCCCTTGCCTGCAACGAGGCCCTGGCGCGTCAGGCCTTCGACGCCGGCTTTGCAACCCGAGCCATCAACATCAACGATGCCCGAGCCATCTGCGACCTTATCCAAGATCATCTGGCCTAAAACCTGCCAAAAAGGGACAGGTTTATTTTGGCAGGTTCTATCTGGGCAAACGTCACTTCCACCACAAAGGGGCCAGGCACCTTTGTGGTGGTTTTTGTTTTAGTAGATGTGTGGGACATGCCTTACAATCTACCAAGTAGTTCATGACGGGCGAAAAACGGAGAGAAGGGGTCTGATGCGTCCTTAATGTTTCATGCGGATAGATTGATTTGACAGACGGTGGCGAATACCCACCGCCCGTATTCGTATGAAACAAGGAGTCTCCATGCTCGCCTCTCTTTTCTCAAAATCTCAATCGTCGCTGTCCGCGCAGGCTAAACGCCTGGTGGCAATGCGCTTTCTCATCTACACCGGTTTTCAGACCAGCTACTTTATCGGCGTCATCGGAACGCTCACCTATGCAGATGGCGCCTCGGTCGTCGCGACATCGCTGGCCGTCCTGTTCATGAATGTTTTCGTGATCCTGGGGTCTTTTGCGGGAGGCGCGGCGCTCGACGCCTGGGGCCCGCGTCGTCATTTCTTGCTGAGCATCGTCGGCACGCTTGTAACCGGCACGGCAATCATTGCCTTTGGTGATGCGACCGGCATTGTCCTGCTCGGCGCGGTGCTCCTAGGCTTTACGATGGGATTTGCCCAACCCATCGCCACATCCTATCCGGCTTACCTCACCGACGATCCTGTCGAGCTCAAAGACATCAACTCCGCCATCGCCATGCTCTCAAACGTGAGTATTATCGTCGGACCCACGTTGGGTGGCTTTGTCGCGGCGGCTGCGTCGTCGCGCGCGGTGTTCGTGCTCATGATGCTCTTTACCGTGCTGGCGCTCGTCGCCGGTTGGGGCTTTAGGCCGCAGACCAGCCATATCGCCGGGCATGCGGATACCGATTCGACAGAGGAAGGGGAGCGTGCGGGACAAAGCTCCAACCCCAGCGCATCCTCCCGTGCCACCTTCGCAGCCAGCATCAAGACAGTCTTCACCAACAGCGTTCTCGCCCTGCTGTTTTGCATCATCTTCCTCTCGAACTTTGGCTACGGTGCCTTCGATCCGCTCGAGTCGTTTTTCTATCGCGATGTTCTGCACGTTGGCGTTGAGTGGATGGGCTGGCTCTCGTCTGCCTGCGGTGTCGGCGCGGTGCTGGGTGCCGTGCTCGCGCTCCGCTTGCCGCCGCACCTGGTCAACCTTAAAACGCTGCTCGTGGCGCTTATGTCCGTGGGCCTGGGAAGTCTGCTCTATGTGGGGACACCGTACGTGGGCGTGGCCCTTGTCGGCCAGATCGCCCTGGGTATAGCTTGGGGTGTCGTCAACCCGCTCCACAACACCATTGTGCAGACGACGGCTCCGCTCGAGCAGCTTGGTCGCGTCAATTCGGTCATGGGCTTTGGCAATATGTTCGCTGGTGTGGCCCCTCTGGCGATTGCCCCGTGGCTGGCGGCGACGTTTGGTGTGCAGCAGACGCTCATCGGGGCGGGCATGGTCGTGACGGCGGTTCCCGCGGCGTTGCTGCTGTTTGGACGCAATCACTTGGAACGTGCCGTAAAGCAGTAAAAACCATCACAACATTCGATGAAAATCGCGATTTTGACGAAAAGCGTCGAATGTT
>USDH01000051.1 GCA_900553415.1 uncultured Collinsella sp.
AGCTTACCGTTGAGCTCGGGGAGAACCAGGCCGATAGCCTTAGCAGCACCGGTGGTGTTGGGGACGATGTTGACGGCGCAGGCGCGGCTACGACGCTTGTTGCCCTTGCGCTGCGGACCGTCGAGCGGCATCTGGTCGCCAGTCCAGGCGTGAATGGTGGTCATGATGCCGGACACGATGGGAGCGAAGTCGTTCAGACCCTTGGCCATCGGGGCGAGGCAGTTGGTGGTGCAGGAAGCAGCGGAGATGATGTTGTCCTCAGCGGTCAGCGTCTCGTGGTTGACGTTGTACACGATGGTGGGCAGATCGCTGCCAGCCGGAGCGGAGATGACGACCTTCTTTGCGCCAGCGTTGATGTGGGCCTGAGCCTTAGCCTTGCTGGTGTAGAAGCCGGTGCACTCGAGAACGACGTCGACGTCGAGGTCGCCCCAAGGCAGGTTGTTGGCGTCGGCCTCCTTGTAGATCTTGATCTCCTTGCCGTCAACGGTGATGGAATCCTCGCCAGCAACGACCTCGTGATCGCGAGCGTAGTTGCCCTGCGTGGAGTCGTACTTCAGCAGGTAAGCGAGCATGTCGGGAGAGGTGAGGTCGTTGATAGCGACGATCTCGGAGCCCTCATGACCGAACATCTGACGGAAGGCCAGACGACCGATGCGACCGAAGCCGTTAATAGCAACCTTTACTGCCATTGTGTCTCCTTTCGTAAGGCCCCCGCAAGCTACAGCGCCCGCCGTTGAGGCCCACAAACTAACCACTCGCCTAATATACCTTTTTTTTGACTTGAATTTCACGAGAATGATCGAAATTGAAAATCAAATTTACGTTAAAACGTTTTAAAGAATAAAATAGCAGCTAAATCCGTATATAAGTCGATACTTCAAACTACCTGTTTGCTTCAATGAGCTTTTCAAGCCTCAAAACTCGATGGTAGAGGGCCGACTTCGACAAGGGAGGGTCAGCCATCTCCCCTAAATCACGCAGCGACAGATCGGGATAGCGCTCGCGCAGGTCGCAAAAGACCGCCAAGGCATCCGGAAGCGCATCGCGAAGGCCGCGCTGCTCGAGCTCATCGATAAGCGCAAGCTGATGCTGGGCAGCACCGGCGCTTCTGGTCTGGTTGGCGAGCTCGGCGTTCACGCGACGGTTCACATCGTTCTTAACCAACTTGACCGCGCGCGCCTCCTCAATCTCGGCAACGCTGCGCTTGGCACCAATCAGCTTTAATAGATGCTCGATTTCCTCGGCGCTCTTAATGTACACGGCATATGACCCCCGCCGCGCATTAACACGAGCATGGACCCCAATCTGCCCCAACAGGTCGCAAAGCCCCTTGGCATATTGCTCGCCCTGCACCGCGATCTCCAAATGAAAGTCGCCGCGAGGATCGGCCACGAAACCGCCCGCAATGAGCGCGCCGCGGATGTAGGCAAGCCTGCAGCAGGGACGGGCAACGATGTGCCGGGGAACACCGGCGACGAGCCCTCCCCTGCGGTCGAGAATGCCCAGCAGCACCAGAGCCTTGTCCAGGTCGGGTTGATCGGGCAGGGTAATGAGATAGTTACGGACCTTATGCAAGACCGATTTACGAACGGTGAATTCCGTTTTGAGCTTAAGGATGCGATGCGTCAGCGTGATCATCGTGCGCGCGACGGCGCCCGTCTCGGTCGCGACCGTCAAACGATACCGCCCGGAGCCGGCCAGCGAAAGTGTACCGCTCACACGCGTCAGGGCGGCAAGCGTCGACAAATCGCAGTATTCACATTCGGGTTCGCAGCGCGCGAGCTCGTCACGCACCTCGGCGGTAAACGACATGCAGGCCTATGCTTTCGTGTTCGCGCGCGACAGGTCGCGATGGGAAATGCTCACGTGATACTGGGCACCTTCCAAATAACGTGCCGTGGCCTCGGCGATGGCAACGCTGCGGTGTTGACCGCCCGTGCAACCGATGGCAATAGAAAGTTGCGGCTTGCCCTCCGCGATATAGCCGGGCATCACCGTATCGAGCAGCTGCGTCCAGGCCTTCCAGAACTCCTGGGTCTTGGGATGGTCTAAGACAAAATCGGAGACCTTCTTATCGAGGCCGGTCATCGTGCGCATCTCGGGATCGTAGAACGGATTAGGCAGGAAGCGGACGTCGATCATAATGTCCGCCTCGACGGGCATGCCGTGCTTAAAGCCAAACGAGAACACATGGACGTCCATGAGCTGTTGGTCGGACAGCTCGGAAAATGCCATACGTAGCTTGTTGCGCAGCGCAGAGGTGCGCAGACGGCTCGTGTCGATAATCATATCGGCTCGGTCGCGCACGCCCTGCAGCTGAAGGCGCTCGCGCTGAATGGCATCGGCCGTAGTCTCCCCCGGCTTGGCAATGGGATGACGGCGGCGATTTTCGCTGTAGCGACGAATCAGCACCTCGTCAGAAGCCTCCAGGAACACGATGTCGCAGCTCATCTCGCGCTCTTCGAGCGCGGCGACCGCATCGAGCAACTCGTCAAACAGCCCCTGGCTACGCAAATCGCAGGTGACGGCGAGATGCCTGCCCACGCCCGTATTGATGCCGACGAGCTCGGCAAGCTGGGCGATGAGACGCGGAGGCAGGTTATCAATGCAAAAATAGCCCATGTCCTCGAACACGTGCATGGCCTGTGTGCGGCCCGATCCGGACATTCCGGTGATGATGACGATATCGGGGATGCGCTCCGAGCGCTCCGCCGCATCCATGGCATCTCCCTTTTGCATGTGCTGCCTCCCGAAAACAAGCGCGGGACCCAGCAACCCGGATCCCGCGCGGTCAATTGCCTATATTGAGTATACCGCCCCGAGCGGATACGAGGTCTGTCTTACGCCTCAAGCGCAGCCTTGAACCAACTTGTAATACTCGTGGGGTGCGTGATGGCGGTGCCGACGACAACGGCCCAGGCGCCAGCATCGATCGCGGCGCGAGCCTCCTCGGGCGTATGCACGCGACCCTCACAAATGATGGGAAGGCCGGGGAATTCCTCAGTCGCCTGACGCAGGAGCGGCAGGTCGGGGCCATCGGCCATGGTGCAGTCGATGGCGGCGACGCCGTGAGAAAGCGTGGTGGATACCAGGTCAAAGCCCATATCAACAGCACGGCGAATATCCTCGATGGTGGCACAATCCGCCATCAGGAGCACACCCTCCTCGTGCAGCGGACGGAAGGTATCCTCGACCGTCTTGCCATCGGGGCGCGGACGATCGGTGGCGTCGATCGCCACGATATCGGCACCGGCAGCAACGCAGGCGCGAGCGTGACGCAGCGTCGGCGTGATGTAAACGCCCTCGTGCCCATCCTTCCACAGGCCGATGACGGGAACCTCACAGCGACCCTTAATGGCGGCAATGTCGGCAAGGCCCTGGCAGCGAATGGCGGCAGCGCCGCCGAGCTCGCAAGCGCGAGACATTTGAGCCATGGTCTCGGGCGTACGAAGCGGCTCGCCCATATACGCCTGAACGCTCACGACGAGCTTGCCCTTCAGGGACTGGATCAAAGGATCAACGGTCATGTGAGACTCAACCTTTCTCAAAACAGCCTTCTGAGACACCGCACCTTGACGTTCAAACCGTCGCTCGCGTACCGAAGTACGCTTCGCTCCTCTTTCACGTCAATCTGCGGCACCTCAGAAGGCGCACTTGGTAGTTATGTTTACTTCAACGACGCAAGAAGGTGTTCGGCGGCACCGATGAGCGGCGCGTCGCCCTCCAGAGAACCGATGAGGATCGGCGTGTCCTGAAGCGGATCGAGCGCCTGGCTGGCATAGCCTTCGTGCACCGAATCCTTCCACGTCTGCGAACGCCAATCGGGACCTTGGTGAATCACGCCGCCCGAAAGCACGATGACCTCAGGGTCCAGGATGTTAGCGAGCGAGCCCAAGCTGGCCCCCAGCGCAAAGCCGGCGTCATGGATGACCTCGGTCGCCTTTGCGTCGCCCGCACGGCACAGGTCGTTCACATCGCGACCGACCGAAGGACGACTGGGGTCGACGCGGCCAAAACGCTCATCGTACATTCGACCAATGGAAGTGCCCGAAGCAACCGACTCCAGATGGCCGGAACGCCCGCAGGCGCAGGGAATGCCGGCGGCAGCCGAACACTCGATGTGGCCCATATGGCCAGCAGCACCATGGAAGCCCTGCATCACGCGGCCGTTCTCGACATATGCTCCGCCGATGCCCGTACCGATGCCAAGACACAAGACGGAGAACTTGCCCTTGCCGACACCCCAGTGGGCCTCGCCCAGAGCATGAGCCTGCACGTCGCCTACAACGGCAACGGGAAGACCAAGGTCCTCGCGCAGACGCGGCCCCAACTGAACGCCGGACCAACCGGGCATGATCTCATTGGCATACGCGATGGCGCCCGTCTTGGGATCGACGACGCCGGCGGCACCGATACCGACGCCAAGGACCTCGACATCGGGATTCGCCTCGAGAGCAGCCTTGATGGATGCCTCGATACGCTGGAAGACGGCCTCGCCGCCCTCTTGGGCCTCTGTGGGAACCTCGGCCTCAAAAACGGGATGGGGCACGCTGCCGTCAGCCGGGTACTCCATGATGGCAGTCGCGATCTTAGTTCCGCCGATATCGACAGAGCAGACGTACTTGTTCTCCATGTCGCTCTCCTTCGGAGATAAAAACAACTACAGGAATGCGCCGTCAGGCTAGCCGTCACAGCGCAGTAAAGGTTATCCAGGTGCCCGAGATCGCCGAGAAACCGTGTGGCCATTGACCTAATGGGTCATGGCCACACGGTTGAACGGCGAGGTCGGGTGCCTGGGAAAGCTTTACAGGAGACCGTTGTCCTGGAGGACCTTCTTAATAGCCTCGACGTTCTCGCCAGTCATGGCCTTCACCGGGCGCGGCATGGTCGGGCTGTCGAAGATGCCCATGAGGTTCATAGCGGTCTTGAAGGCGCCGACGCCACCGGCATAGCCCTGGACACCCGAGGTGACATCCCAGATGTGCGAAATCTCATTGAGGCGATCCTGCTCGGCCTTGACGGTAGCCCAGTCACCGGCCTGAGCGGCCTTCCACTGGCGCACGTAGCCCTCGGGCTCAACGTTGGCGAGACCCGGGACGGAACCGTCGGCGCCACCGAGGTAGGCGCCGTCGACAACAACCTCGTGGCCGGTGAGAATGCTCATCGGATGGCCGTTCTTCTCGTTCTCCTGAACGAGGTAGCGGAACGAGATGTCATCACCCGAGGAATCCTTGACGCCGGCCAGAACGCCCTCGGCGCCGAGCTTGGCAAGGAGCTTCCAGGGGAGCTTGGTGTGAACGCAGACGGGAATGTCATAGGCAAAGATGGGCAGGTCGAGCTCCTCGTGCAGGATGCGGAAGTGCTCCTCGACCTCGGTCATGCCCTGCAGGGCATAGAACGGGCAGGTGGCGACGAGGGCATCGGCGCCCAGCTCCTGGGCGACCTTGCCGTGCTCGATCATGCGCTCGGTCTCGGTATCGATGATGCCGACCAGAACGGGAACGCGGTGGTCGACGATACGAACGGCCTCGGCGATAATCTGGCGACGGCGCTCGTCGGTGGAGAAGACGACCTCGCCCGAGGATCCCAAGAAGAACAGGCCATCGACGCCGGCATCGATCATGCGGTTGATGCTGCGCTCAAAGGAGGCAACGTCGAGCTGGTGATCTTCGGTATCGGGAACAACGACGGGAGGGATAACGCCGGTGAATTTCTGAGTTGCCACAAGAATCTCCTTAGCTGTCTGGCGGGCGGCCCTATGCCACCCACTCTTGTTGGCAGTGTCCAGGCCGTCTAGGCCAAAGAACACGGGTAGAACGTTTGGTTAAAAAAGTCGACGACTTCGTTTTCGAACGCATTGATGCGCTCGTGAGCGTATTTTGCATAGATGATATGCCTCCGGTCACACTCAAGACCGTTGAATACGGCAAACTGATCCTTGGGATCGTTCACGGTATCCATAAGCGATGTGCCCATGAGCACCGATTCGCACACCCGAGACGACAGCGCCTCGAGGCCGCCAGGAAGCGGATTGGCAACCGCCGTGCAGGCGAGGCCCCGCTCGTCCAGAGCAGAAACCGCCAGCGCGACTCCGCCGCCAAGACCCTCGCCCCATGCAAAGATGCGGTCGGGGTCCATGCCATCAAGATTGCGCGCCACCTTCGCCAGCGCGCAACCCCAACGGACGCGCTCGACAAAAGCGGGCGAAGAAATCCCCCGCCGCAGGTCGTCCGCACCAGCAACATCGTCATCCAGCGCGAGGACGGCATACCCCATGGCGGCAAATCTCGTCATGTGATGCCAGCCGCGCACAGGCCGATCGATGTCGTGGAACATCAGGCACAGCGGCACGCGCTCAGATACTCGGGCACGACCGACAGGCTCGATCAAACGAGCGTGAATCGCATCGTCACCGAGCTCAAAGGAGACCTCCGAGTAGCGGGCGCAGGGGTTAACAAAGTCAATCGCCGTAATGGCCAGGCCTTGAATCTCAAGATTCGAAGCGCATGTCTCTAAATCAGAAACATCTGCTTGGACATCACCGCGCCAGTCCCGATATTCTGCGAGCCTTGACGAAACAGTCCCAGAAATCCCCGCAAGCTCGGGGACAATCAGCTCATCGATATTGCTCTCGCACTTAGACATGAGCCTCCCCTCCCTTGCAGAAAAACGGAATGATCAGATCGTCAAAATCCTGAATCTCCTCGTGGCCAAAGCCTTCAAAGAACTCATGACGCTTTTCACAGGTCAGGTTGTTGTAGACTGCAAACTGCGTCGCCGGAGGACAGACGATATCGGCTGTGCCCGTGCCAAACAGCACGGGGCATTTGACCATGGGGGCAAAGTTTTTGGAATCGAAGTACGCCAGCTTGGCATAGGCTTCGTCAATACGAGTCGAGTCCTCGTCAAACCAGCGAGACCAATAGCGCAGGCCCTCGTAGGCAATGTCGTCGGCATCCAAATCCCAGACCAGGCGGAAATCCGACAGGAAGGGATAGAGGATGGCGGCACGATTGATAAGCTCACTGTTAAGTGCGCAGGTCGCAATACCCAAACCGCCGCCCTGCGACGCGCCGTTCACAAACACACGGCCAAGGTCGATACCCTCGAGCTCACGAACAATACGGCAAAGGATGCGAATATCTTGATGCAAGCGGACATAGTAGAGGTTGGCCGGGTCGCCGTCGATACCGGCGACGATATGGCCCGCGACCGTTGTGCCCTCAAATCCACCAATGTCCTCGGAGGGACCTCCTTGGCCGGGGCAGTCGAGGGCGATGAGTGCCATGCCCATGCCCGCAAACGACGCCTGCTCAAACCAGCTGCGGCTTGCACCCGGATACCCATGGAACTGAAGTACCAATGGCACGGGCTCGTCCGAGACGGGTTTAAGGTACTTGGCATGCAGGCGCGCGCCACACATGCCGGTATACCAGAGGTCGAAAAGCTGGCAGGTCACGGCATCGGTGACCGATGCCGTCTCGATCGCATAGTCAAGCCCGACGGCGTCGGCCTCGGCCATGCGATCCTTCCAAAAGAAATCGAAATCTGATGGACGGGGCATGGCGCCTCGATATTCACCAAATTGATGTTGTAGCTCCTGAGCACTTGGCATGGCTCGTGAACCCAACCTTTCGAAATCGCAACGGAGGTGCGCCCGGCAAGGGAACCGGGCGCACGGGAGGGAAAGCGAGGCTACTCGCCGAGCTTGGGATGCAGCAGCGACGGCGCAGCGCCGAGCAGCATCTTGGTGTAGGGGTCCTGGGGGTGCTGGAAGACCTGCTTGGCCTCGCCCTGCTCGACGATCTTGCCGCCATTCATAACGATGATGTCGTCAGAGATATAGCGGACCGTCTGGATGTCATGGCTGATGAACACCATGGCCAGGCCGAGCTCCTTCTTAAGGTCGGTCAGCAGGTTCAGAATCTGCGCGCGGACCGAAACGTCCAGAGCCGAGGTGGGCTCGTCGGCGATGATGGCATCGGGGTTCAGCGACAGAGCGCGGGCAATAGCGACGCGCTGGCGCTGGCCACCCGAAAGCTGGCCGGGAAGAACCTCGGCAGCGGAGCTGGGCAGACCGGTGAGCTCCAAGAGCTCCTTGACGCGCTTCTCCTGCTCGGCCTCGGTACCCAGGTTGTGGACGCGCATGGGGTCGAGCAGCTGCTCGCGAACGACCATGCGGGGATTGAGCGCCGTAGCCGGATTCTGGAACACGACCGAGATGACGCGACCCATGTGGCGACGGTCCTCGGCGGTACGTTTGGTAACGTCCTTGCCCTTAAAGTAGACCTTGCCGCTCGTGGGGGCCTGCAGGCCGCACATGACGTTGGCGGTGGTGGACTTACCGCAACCGGACTCGCCGACGATGCCGATCGTCTGACCGGGCATGAGCCTAATCGTTACACCCTGGACGGCGTGAACCAGGTTGGGGTGCAGAATCGAGCCGGT
>USDH01000052.1 GCA_900553415.1 uncultured Collinsella sp.
TTGATGACCTTACCTGAGGACACCTTAATATTGCTGAAATTGTCATTATCCAGGATCATACCGGTCATTACCGCAAAAGGAACATAAATCTTTTCCTCTTTTCCGGCAATCTCACGGGTCTTGAAGCCCTCTAAGTAGTACAGCTCCACCGGCAGGCGCAGCTTTTCCTCCAGTGCGGTGATGGCGGCATACAGGTCACTGTAATCATCAGCCGCAGGCGCCGGTATCGCCTCTGCAGCAGCCGCATCATACGGCGCAAGCCGCTGCTGACGGCGCAATATCGTGCTGCACTCGTTGATGAGTATGCGGACCAGCCACGTTTTGAAATACCGTGTGCTGCGCAGCGAATCCAGCTGCTCCCAGGCCCGCAGGATTGCCTGCTGCGCCGCGTCTGCACAGTCATGCTCACTGCGGAGCATGGTTTTCGCTACGCGGTACAGCGTAGGCTCGGCTGCCAGCACCGCGGAGGTAAATTGCTCTCTATCCATCATAAGCGAATTCTCCTTTCCGAAAGCGTCCGGACAGCGCAGACAGGTTTCGTCAAAAGCGCTTTCTGTCTGCGGCTTTCATCTATTAGACGGTTCAGTGCAGCAAATGGTTTTGTGAAAGGGAAAATTTTTCGTACTTGCATTTTGCATTACCTATTATACAGTACAAGCGCACAAAACGAAATCGGTACAGAGATTTCAAACACATTTCCCCACCGCATCGCACAATACCAATGAATAAATGACGAATGCCGAATCTCCACGTTCATTTTCCATCCTCAACTCTCCATTCCTGAACCGATAGACAAAAGTCTCCCGCCATGGTATACTGTCCTTATCTGGTATAGTTAATCCTGCCGAAGAATAAGTTGCTTATTGATAACTATTATCAAATAAAAAATATTATTTATTTTTATAAAAACCTATTGACATTTTGGCACAACACGGTTATACTAAAGTTGTTCCAAGGAGAGAAAGGAAGGAACGATTTGAGAATCACACATGAAGCGGATTATGCAATTCGTGTGACCTATTGTCTGGCACTTGCAGGCGAAAAGCAGTGCGCGAAGGATATTTCCGAGGCAACCGGCGTAACACTCCGGTTTGCACTAAAAATTCTCCGCAAGCTGACGCAGTCCGGTATTACAAAATCCTACAAGGGCGTTGCCGGCGGCTATGAGCTGAACCACTCCCCATCGGAGATCAGTCTCGGCGCGATCATCGAATGCATTGATGGTCCGATCGCTATCAATCACTGCCTTGCAAATGAGTTCCAGTGCACACACATGGGCACCCAGAATGAATGTGATTTTCATCGCGTGTTCTCGGAGATCAACCGGTCTCTGCGCGATCAGCTTTGTTCGATAACAATGGATCGTTTCCTGCCCCCTCAAAAATAAATTTGTTCAACGATACAGGAGGAAAAAATCATGAAAAAGTTTGTTTGTTCCGTATGTGGTTATGTATATGAAGGCGAAGCAGCTCCGGCAGAGTGCCCGATCTGCCACGCACCGGCAGAGAAGTTCAAGGAGCAGGCCGGCGAAAAGACCTGGGCAGCTGAGCACGTTGTAGGCGTTGCACAGGGCGCTCCGGAGGACATCATGGCTGACCTGCGTGCTAACTTTGAGGGCGAGTGCTCCGAGGTTGGTATGTATCTGGCAATGGCTCGCGTTGCACACCGCGAGGGCTATCCGGAAATCGGCCTGTACTGGGAGAAGGCTGCATTCGAGGAAGCAGAGCACGCTGCTAAGTTCGCAGAGCTGCTTGGCGAGGTTGTAACCGACTCCACCGAGAAGAACCTGCAGATGCGTGTAGACGCTGAGAACGGCGCAACCGCCGGCAAGTTTGATCTGGCAAAGCGCGCTAAGGCTCTGAACCTCGATGCGATCCATGACACCGTACATGAGATGGCACGCGACGAGGCTCGCCACGGCAAGGCTTTCGCCGGCCTGCTCAAGCGCTACTTTGGCTAAGCCAAACGCCTGAGAGACATTCTCTAGCTTTATAAGGCCCGGACCGCATGGTTCGGGCCTTTTTCGTGCCTCACAAACTTGTTAACTCCCTGAAATAGGACCGCCTTCGGCATAGGTTTCTCGTCAAAAACTAAGTGAGTAGACTTTTTGGAACTTGCCAAGCACGCCATCCATATTGCTTTATAAAGCCGCAGGTAAATGACTTGTTGCAAAACGGCCTGGTCGCCAAAGTGTCAAAAGTCTACTCACTTAGAACCGCAGCCGTCCACGATCGAGCTGTTTTGTGTCTAACGGGCATCTTTCCGTCGATTACTCCCAATTTTGTCCAGTCAACGAATAGTTCAGACCGGAGTAATGTCTCGGCCCTTTGCTCATCTGAGCTTTTATCACGATATTCAGCATCGAGCATCCTGCATACGGCCTTAACGATCGCGTGGAATCTACCCTCATCGGATATCTGTCCGTGTGTCAGGAGAAATACATCGTAGCCCATGGCCTGAAGCGCCGTCATGCGGTCGGCGTCACGCAAGCCATCCCCGGCTCGCCCGTGTGAGCCCTTTCCTTGGCATTCAATGGCCACCTGTCGCTCTCCGTCCGGCGAAGACAGAAGTAGGTCAATGTATACGTGGGACTTGCCTACAATCGCCCGAGCACTTGCGCTTAGCGCCACTTCGACATTGAGCTCTATGCCGCAAAAACCTTCGCCTCCCAATGATCGTGGCAATCCAAGCAACAAATACGTCTCAACCTCAAAAGGCGATGCGGCACCCAGTGGAACGAGATGCGATACCGCGGCAAATCGCTTGCCGTAACGCATCCCACAAACATCTGAACAAAAACGGTCAAGATCTCCGTCCAAAACCAAAGCGTCGCGCCGCCACAAATTTGAGGCGGCACCGTCCTCGGACGGGCAACGTGCCCAACCAAAGGTTGCCGGAATCGCGCCCGACTCAATTGCACGCGAAAGCTCTGCCTCGAGTGCTGCTGGCAAGGCAAAAACCGTAAACAAGCCGCACATCTCCGCCAATACCAAAAGAAGCTGGAGATCCGTCAGATGCCGCGACATGATGAATGCCGTCAGCAAAGGAGATGTGACCAAAAACCCATGTTCCGTTTCCAGCACGGATTCCCTGGGAAGCTCACCAAGAAACAGCCGCTGCCTAATGCTGGCAGGACAAGTCCGTTTGTTTCTCGTCCGAACCAATGTATACAACGGAAAACCGAGCGCGACCGCAGCCGTCGGGTTGCGGGCGAGATCATATCGCTGCCGGTCTTCTTCCGGTCGTGGAAGCGGCGGACACAAAGCGCGGACTTGAGGAGGCAAACGCCAGTACCTAAAAGCTGATATGTCACAAAGTAGATCCTTCATAGGCACAGGAAAACACGAATTTCAACCCAGTCAGTCACGCATTGGCGTGAACGCACCAAAAATGGCGCCGAACGGACTGCCAAGTTTTCAACAGCCCTCCCCAACTGGCCAAAAGCTTGCCAAGAGCTGGACGAAGTTCTGTTGAAAACCCCATTTTTTCGCATGCAGAGGCTTTGCGCGGCAAGTGAGTAGACTTTTTTGAACATCCCGAGCAGGCCGGTCATCCTGCTTTTCAAAACCGCAGGTAGATAGCTTGTTACAAAACCGCCTGGTCGCCAAAGTTCCAAAAGCCTACTCACTTAGGTTGCAGAGTGCTCCCATTAGCTGCGATTCCAAGGTATTTAGCGCTTTTGGACTCAAATCGTCATACTGAACAAGAATTTGATTTGAGTTTTCAGGGACAGATGCGCCATCGGCACACCAATAACAGTCACTGATATCGACAAAAGGGATACTCGAGCGCGTGAGGGCCCGCACAAAAGAGCTTCCGCCCGCTCCGCGCTCCGCAACCACGGTGCAGTAAAGGCCCGCGTCTGCATGCTCAATCGAGACCTCTCCTGCCGGAAATACCTTCCGCACAAGCGCCATCAGGCCATCACGCGCCTCGCGAGCACGAACGCGCACGCGGTTCACATGTCGCTCGTAATCACCCGATTCCAGCAAACGCGCCAAAGCGACCTGGTCAACAGAGCTCACCGACGAGGCGTAGAAACCAAGGTTGCGCCTAAACCGCTCCATTAGCTCATCGGGCAACACCATGTACGCCAAACGCAACGCCGATGAAAGGCTCTTTGAAAACGTGTTGGTGTAGATGACCGATTGTGCGGCATCGATCGAAGCAAGCGCGGGAATCGGCTTGCCGGCAAGGCGAAACTCACAATCAAAGTCATCTTCGATGAGATACCGGTCCGGCTGCTCGGCGGCCCAGCTCAGCAGCGCATAGCGACGCGCAATGCTCGTCACAAGGCCGGTCGGATACTGATGGGACGGCATCAGGTGAAGGACATCGGTCCCGGTTTTCTGCAGAGCGCTCAAGTCCACGCCCTCATCATCCAACGGGATATGTCGAACTTTGCAGCCCATAGCCTGATAGATGCGCGTCAGGCGCAAATAGCCCGGATCCTCAACGGCATACACCTTGTCGGCTCCAAGCAACTGAACCAACATGGTATCGAGCAGCTGGGCGCCCGCACCGATAACAATGTTGTTGGGGTCGACATTCATACCCCTTGTCCCGCGCAGATGGTGAGCAATTGCACGTCGTAGCCGAGCGGTACCCTGTGCCGGTGCGGGCGAAAAGATTTCGCGCTCATCTTCGGATGCCAGCGTCGCCCGTAGCGCGCTTTGCCAAAGCCGCGCCGCCTCCAAAGCAGAAGGAGAAAGCGCATCGAATCGCTCGACCTGTCCGTTGACATCATGCGCGCTGGGACCCGCAGAGGCGGCATCTCGGTCGATGCCCTCCGAAGCCAAAGGCAAAACCGGTGCATCCGGAAGCTTGCAAGCGTAGTAGCCACGCCGCGGCTTTGAGCAAATATAACCCTCGGCAAGTAACTGGCTATATGCATTCTCGATAGTAATGACGCTGATGCCCAGATGACTGGCAAAGGCGCGCTTAGACGGCAGATGCTCCCCCGCCGCAATACGTCCAGCAACAATATCATCTCGAATTTGCTGGTAAACATACTCATAAAGCGATGCCTCGCCACGTTTTTCCAAATTGTAGTCAAGCATGAGTTTGCCACCTGACCTTATCGAGCTGTTCAATCTGGTATTAAGTTGACCTTATTATTATCTCGAAAACTGAGTATTTTGCCATACCCAGCCCCCCGATAGGATGTTCCGTCAAGCAATGCACATGCCAACCAAGGGAGCAACCATGGCAGAACAGACCAGCAAGGCCGATCGCGTCAAACTCAATCGCGAACTCGCGCAGATGCTCAAGGGCGGCGTGATCATGGACGTCACCACGCCCGAGCAGGCACGCATCGCCGAGGAGGCAGGCGCCTGCGCCGTCATGGCTCTCGAGCGCATCCCGGCCGACATCCGTGCCGCAGGCGGCGTCTCGCGCATGAGCGACCCCAAGATGATCAAGGGCATCCAGGAGGCCGTCTCCATCCCCGTCATGGCCAAGTGCCGCATCGGTCACATCGTCGAGGCGCAGGTCCTGCAAGCCATCGAGATCGATTACATCGACGAGTCCGAGGTTCTCTCCCCTGCCGATGACGTCTATCACATCGACAAGACCCAGTTTGACGTGCCGTTTGTCTGCGGCGCCCGTGATCTGGGCGAGGCGCTGCGCCGTGTTGCCGAAGGCGCCACGATGATTCGCACCAAGGGTGAGCCGGGTACGGGCGACGTCGTTCAGGCCGTGCGCCATATGCGCAAGATCCAAAAGCAGATCCGCGACGTTGTTGCCCTGCGCGACGACGAGCTCTTTGAGGCAGCCAAGCAACTGCAGGTTCCGGTCGAGCTGGTGCGCGAGGTCCATGCCACGGGTAAGCTTCCCGTCGTGAACTTTGCCGCTGGCGGCGTAGCGACCCCCGCCGACGCCGCGCTGATGATGCAGCTGGGCGCCGAGGGTGTCTTCGTAGGATCCGGTATCTTCAAATCAGGCGACCCCGCCAAGCGCGCCGCCGCCATCGTCAAGGCCGTGGCAAACTTCACCGACGCCAAACTCATCGCCGAGCTTTCGGAGGACCTGGGCGAGGCCATGGTCGGCATCAACGCCGACGAGATCGAGATCATCATGGAGGAGCGCGGACGCTAGTCCAGCAGAAAGGATCGCACATGAGCGATTATGCAGACCAAACGGTCGCCGTGCTGGCGGTCCAAGGCGCTTTTGCCGAGCACGAGGCAAGGCTATCCGAGTTGGGCGCACGTTGTATTGAGCTGAGACAGGCGGCTGATTTGAAGCAGGACTTTGACCGTCTGGTACTTCCCGGCGGCGAGTCTACCGTTCAAGGGAAGCTGCTTGATGAGTTGGGCATGCTCGAGGAGCTTCGTGCCCGTATCGCTGAAGGCATGCCCGTCCTGGGCACCTGCGCCGGCCTGATTCTACTGGCTCACGACCTTGCCGCCCACGACGATAAGGGCACGCCGCGTTTGGCAACCATGAACGTACTCGTTGAGCGCAACGCTTATGGCAGACAGCTCGGCAGTTTTCGCACCAAGGGCCAGGTGTCCGGCATCGACGGTGAAGTGCCATTAACATTTATCCGTGCACCCCGCATCGTCGAAGTGCACGGCAATGCCAAGGCCTTAGCGAAAGTCGACGGCCGCATCGTCGCCGCCCGCCAGGGCAACCAGCTCGGCGTAACCTTCCACCCCGAACTCGACGAAGACACCCGCCTCCACGAACTGTTCCTACAAATGTAGGTATCGAAATCAACAAACGAAATGAGAGTGGATAATCTCCCACTTTAAGCTTGGATGCAGGCTCAAACCGGGAGATTATCCACTCTCATGCTATGTAGTCATTTAAGAACGTCCCCAATGACTACTTCGACAACACCGATGTTTTGGTACCGACAGACACTATGACCCAATCCGAGGGCACTAAAAAGACAGGAGCCCCCGCTCGTGACCGCGGGTCGGGGCTGCGACAATGATGTTGAAGTGCCATAGGCGCAGCCGCGCCGCAACGAGGTTGGGAGGCTCCCATGCCAAAGTATTCTACCGCGTTCGGGATGGACGTCCACCTGAGGTCGACCACCGTCTGCGCCCTCGACGCGGACACCGGCGAGGCCGTGACGAGGAGGTTCCCCGGCAACCCCTGGGGCGAGATCGCCGGGTGGATGGGTGGGTTCCCCGGGCCGTCGCTCGCGGCCTACGAGAGCGGCTACCCCGGCTTCGCCCCGCAGAGGGAGCTCGCCGGGCTCGGCGTCGAGTGTGTCGTCGCCGCGGTCTCGAAGATCCCCAGGTCGGCCGCCGACTCGGCCTCCAAGAACGACAGGAACGACGCCGCCAGGATGGCCAAGGCGATACTCGCCCACGACATCTCCCCCGTATGGGTCCCCTCCCCCGAGGTCGAAGGCATCAGGGACCTCGCCGGCGCCTACGACGGGGCGACCGCGCGCCTGGCGACCGCCAAGCAGCGGCTGCTCGCCTTCCTCGCAAAGCGAGGGTTCGCCTACGGCGGCACCACGCCCGCCGGCAACCCGAGGAAGTACTGGACCTACGACTTCCTGAGGTGGCTCGACAAGGTCAGGCCGGAGGACGATGGCGGGGTTCGGACGCTCGCCGCTCTGAGGAGCGAGGTCGAGGCCGCGGCGGAGGCCCGGGCGGATCTGCTCTCCGAGTACAGGGCGGCCGTGGATGCCAGCCCGATCGCCGCGGAGGTGGCCGCCCTCCAGTCGATCAAGGGCTGCGCCTTCGCGCTGGCCGCAGCCTTCTCGGCCGAGGTCGGCGACTTCACGAGGTTCCGTTCCGGAAGGCAGGTCACGGCCTATTTCGGCCTCGCGCCGAGTCAGAGGTCGAGCGGCGACTCCGTGCGGCTCGGAGGCATCAGCGGTGCGGGCAACGCGCTCGTGAGGAAGCTGGCCGTTGAGGGTTCATGGTGCTACGCCGCGGCACGGCACCAGCCGAAGCTCATGCCAAGGGACACGGGCGTGCCCCTCGAGATAAGGATGCACGGGAGGAAGGGATCCGAGCGGCTCCTGCGGCGGCGCGAGGAGATGCTCGCCCGCGGCATGCCCGCGGCGAAGGCTAACGCGGCCACCGCGGCCGAGCTCGTGAGGTGGCTCTGGGCCCTCGGCATGATGTGCCGGGAGGGCGCGGAATAGACATAGCCCCCGCCCCGGCGAGCCGGGCGGCCTTCGGGGATACCCCCTATTTCGCTGTGCGCGCGGAGCCCTCCGCATGCGCCTCGACAGACTTGGGGAACCCCGCCGAAGGAATGGAGTGCGGGCCGACAGAACGGTATCCGCGGATATGAGACTGAGCCGAAGGCGTCGATGACATGCCGGGGGCGGACCGGGACGGGTTAACGGCAGGCCCCGCCGACCGATTGCAAGCGGTCGGCGGGGCCATTGTGGCTCTTGACAGCGGATTGGGTCATATGAGCGAAAAC
>USDH01000053.1 GCA_900553415.1 uncultured Collinsella sp.
GCGCCGGCGGCTGGTGGCAGCTACGATCTACGCCTGCCGGCCGATGCATACTGCTTTGCTTCGGGCGACGTTGCCTATCTGGTCGACACCCGCCGTGCGCGCCGTACCGATGTAGCGTTTGCCCAGCATGCGGCGCCGTTTCTATCGCGCTTGCTGCCCTGTCGCACGCCGGTCCATATCGCCGCCGAGCAGGTGGGGGAGTTCTGTCGTATGGCGCTGCCCATTTTGCGCGACTACACCGACCTTACCGCGCCCGCTGCGCTCGATACCGTGGCGCCCGAGCCGAGCTTTGCCATGGCGATCGGCGTCGACGATGGGCTCGTGACCTGCAAAGTTACGGTTACCTACGGCGACTGGTCGGCAGATCTCTTTAGTCTGGGCGCTCCGGGCAGCCCCTTCGAAGAGCAGCGCCCCGGTGTGCCACCCCGCGACGAGGTGGCGGAGTTTCGCGTTATGGACACGGCGGCCCTGTATTTCGACTTTTACGAGGGCGGCCTGGCGTTTGAGGAACGCGATGACGAGAGCCTGTTCCACTTGCTGACCGAGGGCCTGTCTGCCCTGTCCGAGTTGGGCGAGGTCATGCTCAGCGACCGCCTGCGCCAGGTCTCGGTCCGCCCTGCGCCCAAGCTTTCGGTGCGTGCGACCGTCAAGAGTAACCTGCTCGACGTCGAGCTGGGCGCGAGCGGGCTTTCGGCCGCGGACCTTGCCGTCTATCTCGATTCGTACAAGCGCCATCAAACGTTTGCGCGCCTTACGTCCGGCGACATCATTCGCCTGGACGAGGGCGCCCGAGCCGCATTTGGCCTCGCCGAGGACCTGGGCGTCGATGCCGTCGACCTGCTCGACGGCGTGTCGCTTCCCGCATCGAGCACCCTGTTCGTCGATAGCATGCTCGCGCGCACGCCGGCGCTCGAGGCCGATCGCGACGCCGCGTTCCGCCGCACCGTCGAGCGCCTGGACACGCTCGGCAAGATGGACTTTACGGTGCCGGCATCGCTCAAGGCCACGCTGCGTGGCTACCAGGTCGACGGATACCAGTGGCTCGGCTCGCTCGAACACCTGGGCCTTGGCGGCATCTTGGCCGACGACATGGGCCTGGGCAAAACGCTCCAGATGATTGCGCATATTCTGGCGCGCGTGGAGGCGGGGGACACCAAGCCCACGCTCGTGGTATGCCCGGCCTCACTCGTGTACAACTGGACCGCCGAGCTGGAGCGCTTTGCGCCCTCGCTCGATGTGTGTGCCATCGTGGGCGCCAAGGCGCAGCGCCGCGTGCAGATTGCCGGCGTGGCCGAGCATAACGTGGTCGTGACGTCGTATGATCTTATGCGCCGCGATATCGATGAGTACGCCGAACAGGATTTTGCCCGCGTGGTGCTCGACGAGGCCCAGTACATTAAAAACCCGCTCACCCAGGTGGCCCGTGCTGCCAAGCGCCTGCTGGCCGGCGTGCGCTTTGCCTTGACGGGCACGCCCATCGAAAACCGACTGTCCGAGCTCTGGAGTATCTTCGACTTTTTGATGCCGGGTCTTCTGGGCACGCGTGAATCGTTTGCAAAGCGCTTCGAAAGCCCGGTCGAGCATGCCGAGGGCGACAGTGCCGCCCGCCTGCAAGCGCTCGTGTCGCCGTTTGTGCTGCGCCGCGTAAAGGAAGACGTGGTGGCCGACCTGCCCGAGAAGATCGAGGACACTGTCATGGCTCAGCTCACCGGCGAGCAGCGCAAGCTTTACCTGGCAAACCAGGACCGCATCGCCCAGCAGGTGCAGCACCGCGAGGCATCCGAGTTTAAGAAAGACAAGCTCAAGGTGCTCGCCGAGCTCACCAAGCTGCGCCAGATCTGCTGCGACCCGCATCTGCACTATGCGGACTACAAGGCGGGAAGCGCCAAGCTCGATACGTGCATGGAGCTCGTGCACGGCGCGCTCGACGGTGGTCATCGCATCTTGCTGTTCAGTCAGTTTACGGGCATGCTCGATATCATTGGCAAGCGCCTGGTCAAGGAGGATATCGCCTTCCTTAAGCTCACGGGCGCATCGTCTAAAGAGAGCCGCGCCAAGATGGTCGCGCAGTTCCAAGCAGGCGAGGTTCCGGTCTTTTTGATTTCGCTCAAGGCGGGCGGCGTGGGCCTTAACCTGACGGCGGCCGACGTGGTCATCCACTACGACCCGTGGTGGAACGTGGCCGCGCAGGACCAGGCGACCGACCGCGCGCATCGTATTGGCCAGCAACATACCGTGACCGTGTACAAGCTCATCGCCAAGGACACGATCGAGGAGCGCATTATGCAGATGCAGGAGTCCAAGCGCGATCTGGTCAACAGCGTGCTCGGCGGCGACGGCATCTCGTCGGCACTGTTCACGCGCGAGGATGTTCTGGCGCTGCTCGGCGGCGACGGGCGCTAACCCGCTCGGGTGGGGCCGTCAGGGCGGATGGCACACACTGTCCCATCGTCCCCGCCCGTTATGTGTTCATTTGCAATGCCGTGGATGGTTTGTCTGCCTTTGGGCATAAGAACCATCAAGAACATTGGCACATCAGCAAAGGAGAACATCATGGCGAAATTCTTTAAGGACCCCGACGGCAAGCTCATCGCTGCCCTTGGCGACGACGTTGCGACCCCTGCCGGTTGCACGGAACTGACTGCAAACACTGAGGACGCGGCGCACGAGAAGCACGTGCCTGTTGTCGAGACCGAGCGTGACGGTCACGTGATTCGCGCACGCGTTGGCTCGGTCGAGCACCCCAGCCTGCCCGAGCACTACATTGAGTGGATCGCCCTTGAGGCCGAGGGCCGCTTAGAGGTCCATTACCTTGAGCCCGGCATGAAACCCGCGACGTTTTTCGCGGGCGGCTCCAAGACCGGTACCGTCTATGCCTACTGCAACCTGCACGGGCTGTGGTCCGCGACATTCTAGGAGCGCGCCCCCGCTCGGGGTATCATAGCTAGCATATGCACATGCAAGCGCCGACTGCATTATGCGGCCGGCGCTTTTACTACGATTTCGATGGTTTACGACGGAAAGGGCTGGGCCATGAAGCTCGCGCTTGCACAGATCGATATGCGCCTGGGTGATATTGAGGGCATTTGCGGCCGCATCGAGGACCAGGCTCGTCTGGCCCGCGAGCGCGGGGCGCGCGTGCTGTGCGTTCCGGCTCCGCTCTTTATGGGCGCCATGCCCGGTGGCCTGGTGGGCGCTGCCGACTTTGAGCACGACATGCTTGCCGGCTTGACTGGTGTCGCCGAGCGTATCCAGGAGCTTGACATGATCTGCATCGTGCCCGCGGCGGTTTCGTTTGAGGGCCAGCCGCTGCTCGACTACATGATGCTCAAGGACGGTCATGTGGTGCCGGCGCGTTCGAGCATTGCCCTGCAGCGTGGTGAGAACAACGACACGCGTTGGGCGCCGCCGGTGTTCGACGTGGACGGCGTGCGCATCGCCGTGATTTTTGACTTGGACCGCGAACTCGAGATGCTGCCGACCGGTGTTGACCTCATTGCGTATTTCCAATTCAACGCGTTTGACATGACCGACCGCGAGACTGCCGCCATTGCTGCCGTTCGCAGCGGCGCCTACCGCAAGATCGCATCCAAGCGCAGCGTGTGGTTTGCCTGCATGGCGCCGGTCGGTGCCTATGACGAGTCGGTGTATACCGGCGGTTCGTTTGTGCTCGACGACTGCGGTCGCGTGGTGGCCCAGGCGCCGTGCTTTGAGGAGAGCCTGCTGGTTCAGGAGATTCAGCGCGGCGTGATGCTCGATACCCTGGAGGATCACGAACTGCCCGAGTTCCGTTCCGAGGAGTGGCTGTGGCAGGCGCTGGTGCTCGCCGTGCGCGACAACGCCCGAGCCCACGGTGCGTCGCGTGCTGTGGTGGCACTCGAGGGTGACTTGCCGTCGTCCCTGCTGGCGGCGCTGGCCGTCGACGCTCTGGGCCCGCGCAATGTGATTGGCCTGGTGCTGGGGCGCAACCGTATCTTTACGCCGGCGCAGGAAGAAGCCGAGGCTGCCCGCTGTGCCGCCGTCCGCGCCATCGCCGAGCGTCTGCACATTCGCACCGTCGAGCGCGATGCACCGGATGCGGCGCGTGTGCTCGATCGCGACGTGTCGGCGGGCGATGCCGAGCGCCTGCGCTCGCGCACGCTGGGCCTGATGCTGGAGGATACGGCGCTCGAGCTGGGTGCGATGGCGCTGAGCCCGCTGTCCAAAACCGAGTACGCGCTGGCGGCGCCGGCGCTTTGCGGCGGCTACCAGGGCGACTTTGCGCCCTTTGGCGATGTGTACCTGTCGACGCTTGAGTTTGTGGCGCGTGTGCGCAACCGCACGTCTGCCGTGGTGCCCCAAGAGCTCGTGACGCTCAACGCGGTGGAAGATTGTATGGAGCGAGTGCTGGCGCAGGCGCTCTCGACGCTCGACGGTCCGGTCGATATGCTCGACCGTGCGGCACAGCTGCTCGGCGGGCTTGAGCCGGGTGAGGTCGATGGCGCGCTCGAGGCGCACGTGGACCGCAATCGATCTTTCGACGACATCCCGATGGCCGCTGGCAAGCCTGAGGCCTGCTCGCTGCTGCTGATGCTCGTTCGACAGGGTGAGGCTGCCCGCCGCATGTTGCCGATGGCGCCGATCGTCTCGGTCCGTTCGTTTGCCGAGCGTGCCTGGCCGTATATGCTCGCGTGGTCCGACCTGGGGCTTAACGGCAAGGAGCGTATGACGGTCGATTCGCTGGCGCGCGCCGAGGTGCGCCGTTTTGCTGACGAGGATACGAGCGAGCGCGTGCGAAACGAGATGATGGGCGTGCTGGGCGAGCTACTGGGTATTTCGCCCGAGCAAATGGAGGAGCTGCGCTCTGAGGACGGTCAGCGTCGTTTACACGAGGGAATGAAAAAGTTCGAGGGCGAGGTTCAGGACGCCATCGATAAGATGATGGGCGGCCAGGGTGGCCCGCAGGGTGGGCCCCAGGGTGGCCCGATGCCGCATCCGCCGGTTGATCCGAGGCAGTTCCCATTCTTTAGCCAGAACTAGGGCAGAAGCAATCTTGCTTTAAGCATCTTGGCCCCGTTGTGTTATTCTAGAACAGACGTTCGTGAATGATGCGCGGGGCCTTGTCTTGCGCTGTGCTTGTGGCGAGGGGAGGTTGGCTTGGTTATCTTGGGCATCGACCCCGGTTTGGCTCATACGGGTTGGGGGATTATCGAGGAGCGGCGTGGCGAGGTTCGCTGCCGTGCCTACGGCTGCATCGAGACCAGTGCCGGAAGTCCGCTCGCGGTGCGCCTGTCGCATATCGCCCATGACCTTAAGGATGTCGTCGAGCGTTATCGACCCGACACGGCTGCTGTCGAGAGCATCTACTTTGGCGCCAACGTTCGTTCGGCCATCCCCACGGCACATGCCCGCGGCGCTGCGCTTGTGGCGCTTTCGGAGTGTGCGCTCGAGATTGGCGAGTACACGCCCATGCAGATCAAACAGGCTGTGGTGGGCACCGGCGCCGCGGACAAGCGGCAGGTCGCCTACATGGTACGCACGCTCACGCAGCTCGACCACGACCCGCATCCCGACCATGCCGCCGATGCCCTGGCCTGCGCCATCTGCCATGTAAACCTCAGCCGCACCCGCGCCCTCACCGGTGGCGAGTTCTATCAACAGAGAGGAACCGGATACTGATGATTTCCCAGCTCCACGGAACGCTTGTCGAGGCCACGATGAGCTCTGCTGTCGTCGATGTGTCGGGCGTTGGCTTTGAGCTCGGCATCTCGGGCAGTACTGCGGCCACGTTGCCGACGCCCGGCGGCGAGGTCCGCCTCTACACGCGTATGCAGGTGCGCGAGGATGCCATGACACTTTTCGGTTTTTCCTCAAAGGATGAGCGCACGATGTTCGACCGGCTCGTGTCCGTCTCGGGCGTTGGCCCGCGCTTGGCGCTCGCCGTGCTTTCCACCTATACCGTGGGGCAGCTGTATTCGCTGGTGATGGCCGAGGACGACAAGGGCATGGCCAAGGTACCCGGTGTGGGCAAAAAGACAGCTCAGCGCCTGATCCTGGAACAAGAGTACCTTTGCCAAGGACAAGGGCTTTGTGCCGGTCGACGTGATTCCCGGCCAGGTTGCGATGCCGGTTCCCGCCGCCGCTCCTTCGGCCATCGATGACGCCCGCGCGGCACTCCTTTCCATGGGCTTTAGTCCGCAGGAGACCGATGTTGCCCTGAGCGGGTATGATGGGCAGAATATGCGTGTCGAGGATCTGCTCGGCGCGGCGCTTAAGCGACTCGGAATGGATGCGTGATGTGGGAAGCCGATGACTCTCAGGACCTGTGGGCGACGCCCGGCAACTCGCCGGCGGCATCCATGGCGCACGGCGAGCGCATGGTGGGCTCGGAGCTGACGGCCGAGGACCTCGATGTCGACCGCACTTTGCGCCCCCAGCGCCTGGACGATTACTGTGGCCAGGAGCACATCAAGCAGAGCCTGCGCGTGTTGATCGAAGCGGCGCAGAGCCGTGGCGAGACGCTCGACCACGTGATTTTCTCGGGTCCTCCGGGCCTGGGCAAGACCACGCTGGCCACCGTTATCGCCAACGAGCTGGGCGCTCAGATCAAGACGACGAGTGGTCCGGCCATCGCGCGCACCGGCGACCTGGCGGCTATCCTTACCAACCTGCAGCCGGGTGACGTGCTGTTTATCGACGAGATCCACCGTCTCAACCGTTCGGTCGAGGAGGTCCTGTACCCCGCGATGGAGGACTTTGCCCTCGATATCGTGATTGGCAAGGGTCCGGCGGCGCGCTCGATTCGCCTGGATATTCCCAAGTTTACGCTGGTGGCGGCAACGACCCGCTCAGGCATGTTGACAGGCCCGTTGCGCGACCGCTTTGGCATTTCATATCGCCTGGATTACTACACGGTCGAGGAGCTCGCGCAGATTGTGACGCGCTCGGCGACTATCCTGGGCGTGACGATCGACCATCCCAGTGCGCTCGAGATCGGCTCGCGTTCGCGCGGCACGCCACGTCTTGCCAACCGCCTGCTCAAGCGCGTGCGCGATTACGCGCAGGTGCGCGGCAACGGTCCCATTGAGCTTGATATTTGCCGTCAGGCGCTCGAGTTCTTCGAGATCGATGAGCTCGGTCTGGACTGGATGGATATTCGCATCTTGGAGACACTCGCCAAGACGTTCTCCGGTCGTGCCGTGGGACTTACGACTCTTGCCAGCGCGGTGGGCGAGGACCCGGGAACGCTCGAGGATGTCTATGAGCCCTATTTGCTGCAGTGCGGCTTGATGATTCGCACGCCCCAGGGCCGCCAGGCAACGCTTCGCACCTTTGAGCACCTGGGGATTGAACCTACCGTTTAGGGCGCTTTGTTTTGGCTAGTCTGTAGGCTATCGCTGAGCATTGGATAAACATATCGCCATTCATCGGTTACGGGTGTTTTACTATTGCGCGCCCGTGCTATGCTGAATTGGTCTTTTTCTCATTCGGTAACGAAAGGACCGCCCATGCCTACTGACATCGAAATCGCACGTTCCGTCACGCCGCTGCCCATTACCGAGGTGGCTAAGAACGCCGGCGTCGACGTAAAGCACCTGATTCCGTACGGCTTCGACAAGGCTAAGGTCGACTATTCACTGCTCAACGAGCCGACTGATCACCAGGCCAAGCTCGTCCTCGTGACCGCTATCAACCCAACGCCTGCGGGCGAGGGCAAGACCACCACGACCATCGGTCTGGCCGATGGCCTGCGTCGCCGCGGCGTCAAGAGCGCCGTGGCCCTGCGCGAGCCTTCGCTCGGCCCTGTCTTTGGCGTTAAGGGCGGTGCTGCCGGTGGCGGCTGGGCTCAGGTGATCCCCATGGAGGATATCAACCTGCACTTTACCGGCGACTTTCATGCTATTGGTGCTGCCAACAACCTGCTGGCCGCCATGCTTGATAACCACATCCAGCAGGGCAATCAGCTCGGTATTGACGTTAAGCGCATCACTTGGAAGCGCGTCGTCGATATGAACGACCGTCAGCTGCGCCACGTTATCGACGGCATTGGCGGTAAGGCCCAGGGCGTGCCGCGCGAGGACGGCTTCGATATCACCGTCGCCTCCGAGGTCATGGCAATCCTGTGCCTGTCTACGAGCATCAGCGACCTCAAGGAACGCTTGGGTGAGATCGTCGTCGGCTACAGCTTTGCCGGCGAGCCCGTCCGTGCCCGCGACCTTAAGGCCCAGGGTGCCATGGCCGCGTTGCTTAAGGACGCGCTCAAGCCCAACCTGGTGCAAACGCTCGAGGGCACGCCCGCGTTTGTCCACGGCGGTCCCTTCGCCAACATTGCCCACGGCTGCAACTCCATCCAGGCCACTGAGACCGCGATGCGCCTGAGCGACT
>USDH01000054.1 GCA_900553415.1 uncultured Collinsella sp.
TGTCCAACCCGGACAAATCGAGACCAGAAAGGTCCATGCCACCTGCCGCGCCCGAGAGCGCAGACGTATCGAGTGAGAACGCGCTCTTCAGTGCCGCCTCGTCTACGCTGAACATACTGCCCAAATCCACGCCCTGCTTGGCTTCGCCCTGCAGCTCGTCGAAGGTTTTGCCCGTAAAGACATCCGTCTCGGAATGCGTAAGCTGCTCTTTTACGATCTGCGAATTGGCGGCGCGCTCCATAAGCTGGCGAGTCAGCGCATGCGTATAGGCAATGCCCGGAGACAACGCGCTCGCATTGGCCGTCTCGTTCGGTCGCACCACGCCCACAATGCGCACGTCAATACCGTCAGTAACCTTGGCGGCCATAAAGTCGGCATCGCCAGACATGTCGGTCCACATGCCGGTCTCTTCGTTTTTGCGATAGGCATCGGCCGGCGACAACACTTTAAACGCCGTGGACAGCGCGTCGTCGTAGGTAAAGTCGCTGCCGGTCTTGGGCATCTCGACCTTGCCGTCGGCCGTCATGGCGCTGTTAACCAGGCCGTTGAGCTCATCGATTTCCAGCGCACCGATGCTGTAGAGCGTGTAATCGCCCACCGTGCCACGGCTCGAAAGCACCATCACGGCTTCGTTAGCAGACGTAGGCCAATGCCCCGCCACGACATCGTACTGGCTGTCGAGCAAGCTCTGGTCGTCAATCATCTCGTTAAAGACCGAGGTTCCCATGGACTCCATGCTCACCGTTGCTGCCGAGCTCGCGCCTCCGCTCATGGCCTCGGTCATGGCGTTGGGCACCAGACGCACGGGTTTCTCGTCCCCCTTGCCCGCTCGATAGACAACCGGCGTCACGCCATAGCCGTACTGAATGGCGTTGACCTCTTTATCGATGCCGTCGCCACCGGCATCGAGCCATGCCTTAAAGCTCGTCATGTCGTTGGACTTGACGCTCGCAAACATATCCTTTACGGCCGTGACCACGGGGATTTTATCGGTTCCCTGAGCCTTGCCGTCGGTGCCGTCGTCGGACGAATCCTCGCCGTTGGACGTATTGTCATCCGTGGCCCCCTGTCCGCCCATCATGGCCGACAGGTCGTAATCCTGTTTGGAAATCGTGAGCGGGTAGCTCGAGAGCGTGTCCTCCTCGACCTTTTTGATGTAGCCGTTTACGCCGTTGGACAGCGCCAGAATCGCCGCGATACCGATAATGCCAACCGAGCCCGCAAAGGCCGTCATGGCCGTACGTCCCTTCTTGGTCATAAGGTTTCGGGCAGAAAGCCCCAGCGCCGTCACAAAGCCCATCGAGGTTTTGCGCGTAGGCTTAGCCTCGCGACGCGCAGCATTAGCAGCATCGAAGGGGTCGGAATCGTCGGTGATCTTGCCGTCCGCCAGATTGACGATGCGCGTGGCGTACTTGTACGCCAGCTCGGGATTGTGCGTGACCATGATGACCAGACGATCGCGCGCAACGTCCTTGAGCAAATCCATAACCTGCACGGATGTCGTTGAGTCCAAGGCGCCGGTCGGCTCGTCAGCCAGCACAATCTCGGGATCGTTAATCAGGGCGCGGGCAATGGCCACGCGCTGCATCTGTCCGCCCGAAAGCTGGCTCGGACGCTTGTTAATGTGCTCGTCCAGGCCGACTTTCTCCAACGCCTCGCGCGCACGCTGGCGACGCTCGGCATGCCCCACGCCCGTGAGCGTAAGCGCCAGCTCCACGTTTTCCAAAATGGTCTGATGCGGAATGAGGTTATAGCTCTGGAACACAAAGCCGATGCGGTTGTTGCGATAGGCATCCCAATCGCGATCGTGAAAGTCCTTGGTCGAAATACCGTCGATCAGCAGATCGCCCGAGTCAAAGTGGTCGAGTCCGCCAATTACGTTGAGCATCGTAGTTTTACCCGAGCCCGAGGGGCCCAAAATGGCCACGAACTCGTTATCGCGAAAAGACAGGTTTACGTTGTCGAGCGCCACTTGCGTAAACGACTGCGTAACGTACCTTTTGCAAATAACTCTGAGATCCAGCATGGACGGCAACCTCTCTCGCGCGGGCGCGCTCGCCCGCTCCCCCGCCGTTCACGTTCGGCGCGTTTGTCCTACTCTATCCTCATTTTTGGCCGATACCAGTGAGGAATGTAACGAACCGCGCCAAAAAACGAACGGGACAGCACGCCGCATGGCGCACCATCCCGCATATAACATCCCCGATGCGACAAAGAGGCTGTCACTTTGTCACATTCCAATGCGCGCTACTTTTCGAGCCCGCACGGCATAACGTTAGCGCTGCCGCGGCGAGCCTCAGTCACGGCTGCAAAGAAGCGATAGCCGCCCGAGAAGTTAAAACACTCAAAGCCATACTGCGCCAAAATGCGGCAAGCAATGTAGCTGCGAATGCCGCTCTGGCAAATCACGTAGACCGGCTTGGCCCGGTCGAGCTCGCCCAGGCGATTGCGCAGATCATCGACGGGAATGTTTACGAAACCATCGATATGCCCGCGCTCGTACTCCCCTTCCGTACGAACATCGAGCAGCTGCACGCTGCCATCGCGTGGCAAGTTGGGCTCATCCTCCCAATGCCACTGCGCCAGTATGCCGCGATTGAGGTTCTCGATCATAAAGCCCGCCATATTGACGGGATCCTTCGCCGATGAATACGGCGGCGCGTATGCTAGGTCCAAATCCTTAAGCCTATCGCCGCACATGCCTGCCTGGATGGCAGTCGCCAGAACGTCGATACGCTTGTCCACACCATCGATGCCCACGATTTGCGCACCCAGCAGGCGCAATCCCTGCTTCTCGAAGACAACCTTCATGGTCACGGGCGTTGCACCCGGATAATAACCCGCATGCGAACCGGGCGACAGGACCACGCTGTCGCAGTCAATTCCCGCCGCGTGTGCTGCCTTTTCGGATAGTCCCGTGCTTGCCGCCGTCAAGTCGAATACCTTGATAACCGATGAGCCCAACGATCCGAGGTAGCAGCTGTCCATGCCGGCTATGACATCGGCGACGACACGCCCCTGCTTGTTGGCGGGGCCGGCGAGCGAAATGACCGCGTCCTCGCCGGTCACCTGATGCGTGACCTGCACGGCATCGCCCACGGCATACACGTCGGCAGCAGAGGTCTCCATGCGGTCGTTGACCACAATAGCCCCCTTGATGCCCAGTTCGAGCCCCGCCTCTTGCGCCAGATGGCTCTCAGGTGCCACGCCAATGGCAAGCAGCACCATATCGGCTCCGATAGGGTCATCGCCCGCAACATGGGTGACAACGCGGCCATCAACTTCCTCAAAACCTGTCACATCGGCCTTGAGGCGCAGATCGATACCGTGCTCACGCACCTCGGTATGCAAAAGGGTCGCCATGTCGTAATCCAGGTTGTTCATAAGCTGGACGGGACGCTGCAGAAGGGTCACCTGGAGCCCCAGCTCACACAGATTCTCCGCCGTCTCGACGCCAATGAAGCCGCCGCCGATCACGACGGCACTGCTCGGTCGCCGCTCTCGAACATAGCTGTGAATACGCAGCGTGTCCTCAACGGTGCGTAGGCTAAAGATTTTATCCGAGTCGATGCCCGGCAACGCAGGGCGAATCGGCTTTGCACCCGGCGACAGGATGAGCTTGTCATACGTCTCGACAAATTCCTCGCCCGTCAGCATATTGCGAACCTCGACCGTATGCGAATCGGGATGGATGGCAAACACCTCGTGACTCGTCTTGACCGCAATGCGAAAGCGATCCCAAAAGCCCTTGGGAGACTGCAGCGTCAATGCGTTCTCTTCTTCTATCACGCCGCCAATGTAGTACGGAAGCCCACAGTTGGCATACGATACAAAACCCGTGCGCTCAAAGATGACAATTTGGGCCTGCTCGTCGAGTCTGCGCAAACGTGCGGCCGCCGATGCTCCGCCCGCGACGCCTCCAACGATAACCACCTTCATAGCTAACGCACCACCTTTCCCGTGTAGCCGCTTATGCCGCCGATATTCTTGACACTGCCATACCCAGAACGCTTAAGAAAACTCACAGCTTGGTTGCTTCGCGCACCGCTCAGGCAATGCACGAAAAGCTGCGTGCCCTTTCGACGTATACCCATGATGCTACCCCGAAGCAGAAAAAAGAGTCGCTGTTTCCAGCGACTCCCCTTCAGTTGTCTGTCCCACGGACTTACTGTTCGCTCTTCGCGAGTGCCTGATCGATCAGTTTGTTGAGCGCCTCGCGCTGCTCAGCGGAGTTGATGCCGCCCATGATCGGCTCTCCCACAATGTTACCGTTCTGGTCGATCACGTAGGTGGTCGGGAACGAGTACAGGTTGGAGGTGAACTTTCCGGCCTCGCTGTCCGACTTAAACCAGATGTTCTTATACGTCACGCCCTTCTTGGAAAGCACGTCCTTGGCATCGGCCACCTCGTCCTTGTTGCCATCGAGCGTAAAGGAATTAACGCCCACGACCTGGCCGCCCTTCTCGGCAAGCTCCTTGTTGAGCTTCTCCAGATCGCCCAGCTCTCCCACGCACGGCTTGCAGGTGGTAAACCAGAAGTTCATGACGGTGACCTTGTTCTTGGAGAACAGCTCGTCGCTGTTTACATCGTTGCCGTCCAAGTCCTTGCCCTTAAAGCTGGGGAACTTCGTCTCCCCGCTCTCGCCGTTGGTCATACCCGCGGTCGAGGCATCAACGCTCTCCCCCTCGCCGGGCGTGCTGCCGCATCCGGGGAACTCCTTCTCCAGCGCCATGAGCTTGTCCTCGATCTCCTTGACCTGCTGCGCGCCGGCCTTAAGCGTCTTAAGCTCGTCAGCCGCAAACTGATCCTTGGCGCCCTCGATGGTATCGAGCAAGAAGTCACCGTAGTTCTTGCCGTCCTCAATCATGGGAGTGTCTTTGTTGGCCGCAAGGAACACCTTTTCCCATAGGGCGTTATCGCTCGCAAAGATCTCGTTTTCCTTTTGCAGCAGCTGCTGGTACAGCTCGGCCGCCTCCTCGGCGCTCGACGGCTTTTGTGCCACAAGCTCGGCAATCTGCGCATCGCCGCTCGTGGCATCCTTCGCGTCGCCCTTGGGGGCAGAGCACGCCGCGAGAGTCAGCGCCAGCACGGGCAGCATCAACAGAGCCGCAATTTTTGACAGTTTCATGGTTCCTCCGTTTATATCGAAACTTATATAGGTACCTATTTGTTTTCGCAGGCTTGCGTGGACTGCGCGGGTTTGTCGCCCGTCACACCCAGCCCATAGCGAAAGCTAATAGCATCGACGGGGCACGCGCCCACGCATTTGCCGCAACGAATGCACTCGGCATGGTTGGGCGTACGCGTAACGTCCACGTCCATCTGGCACACCTTGGCGCACTTGCCGCACGAGATGCACTTGCACCGATCAACCTGAATCCCCAGTAAGGACACCTTGTTCATGAGTGCATAAAACGCGCCGAGGGGGCAAATCCATTTACAGAAGGGGCGGTAGAACAGCACGCTCAGCACCGCAACCGCAATGAGGATCGCGAGCTTCCAGGTAAAGAGCTTTCCCAGCGCAGAGCGGATTCCCATGTTCATGATGGACAGCGGAATCGCGCCCTCGAGCACGCCCTGCGGGCAGATGTACTTGCAAAAGAACGGGTCGCCCATACCCACATCGTTGACCACCAAGACGGGCAGCAGCACCACGGCAAACAGCAGCACGGCATACTTGATGTACGTGAGCGGCTTGAGCTTTTTCGTGGAGAGCTTTTTGCTGGGAATCTTATGCAAAAGCTCTTGTAGCCATCCAAACGGGCACAAAAAGCCGCATACAAAACGTCCCAGCAGCACGCCGATTAGAATGAGCGTTCCGGTGACGTAATACGAAAAGCTAAACTTAGACGAGCCCACCACCGACTGAAACGACCCGATGGGACACGCACCCGAGGCCGCCGGACACGAGTAGCAGTTGAGCCCCGGCACGCAGACGGCTTTGCCCGCCCCCTGGTAGATGCCCCCCTTGGCAAAGTTAGGCAGGTGAATATTGGTCGCAAGCGTCGCCGCCGCCTGAATCAATCCGCGGAATCTCGCCAAAAGATGCGATGCAGTGTTTTTTCTTTTATCCAATTCCGATACACTCCAAGCACAGCCTGATTGCCTTGGCCAGCACGGCATCCGCTTCGCCGCGCATAATTCCAAAGCCAACCATGGCTACCCCAACGATCAGCAAAGCCACCTGCGCCACAGGCTTAATCGCTTTGAACAATCTGACCACTCCTTTCGTTTCGCGACCCATTGGACCATACCGACTATAAAATCCGTGTTAAGCGTGAATGACTATGCAAGGAGAACGTCATGCGTATCTTGATCGTCGAGGACGAGCGGGCGCTGTGCGATGCGATCGCACGCAGCCTGCGCAACTTGGCCTATAGCGTCGACTGCTGCTACGACGGGCAGCAGGCCCTCGATCTGCTCGATGTCGAGACCTTTGATCTTGTCGTGCTCGACCTCAATCTCCCCCATGTCGACGGCATGACCGTGCTCAGGCAACTCAGGACAGCTGATTGTGAGACCAAGGTGCTTGTGCTCTCGGCACGTGGCGAGGTCTCCGACAAGGTAGCGGGGCTCGATGCGGGCGCCAACGACTACCTCACCAAGCCGTTCCATCTTGACGAGCTGGCGGCACGTATACGCAGCCTCACGCTCAGGCGCTTTACGCAAAGCGACGTTGTCCTGGCCTGTGGATCGCTGAGCTTTGACACCAAAGCGCGCCTCGCCTCCGTGGGCGGCGAGACCCTATCCCTCACGCGCAAGGAGACCGGCATCTTGGAATACCTGATGCTTAACCAGGGGCGGCCGGTGAGCCAGGAAGAGCTTATCGAGCATGTATGGGACAGCAGCGTCAACAGCTTTAGCAACGCGACCCGCGTGCACATCTCGTCGCTGCGCAAAAAGCTGCGCGGCGCGTTGGGGCACGACCCCATCCGCAACCGAATCGGCGAAGGCTACGTTATGGAGGACGGCAAATGAAGCGGCTGTCTCTGCAGTGGCGCATCACGCTGATGACGGCACTGCTGATATGTTCAACCTGCGTACTTATGAATTGCCTGGTTGGCTACTCCGGCATGCGCTACATGGACTCGATTGGTGCAGAAGCGTCGGCGCACAGCAAGGTGGAGGCGGCCTCGCCCAGCTCATTTGACCCGACAAACAAAGAGCTCGACGACGCGCTGACCATCGTCGTGAACGACGCCCAAGAATCGTTTGGCGCGACGAGCTGGTATATAACTGCGGCGGTGACGCTGCTCGGCGGCGTGCTGGCCTACTTTGTAAGCGGACATGCGCTGCGGCCGTTGCGCTTCTTTGCGACGCAAGTCGAGAGCGTGCGGCCCGACAACCTCGCCGACACAAAAATCAGCGAGGACGTGCCCTCTGAACTCAGGCGCTGCAGCGCGTCGTTTAACGACATGATTGCCCGCCTTGACGAGGGATTTTCCGCACAAAGACAGTTTACGGGCAATGCGGCGCACGAGCTGCGCACGCCGCTTGCGCTCATGCAGGCCCAGGTTGAGCTGTTTTGCGCCGAGCACCCCGACGTCGACGCCGATACAGCGAGCCTGCTCGGGCTGCTGCAGGAGCAGACCGAGCGAATGACGCACATGACAAAGACCCTGCTCGAGATGAGCGAGCTGCGCAGTGTCCCTTGCAACGATGCGATTGACCTTGCGCCGATGATCGAAGAAGTACTCACGGACCTGGCGCCCCTTGCCGAGCAAAAAGACATCACGCTTACAAGTGAGGGCGACGCGCAAACGATCGGCAGCGATACGCTAATCTATCGGCTGCTGTTCAACTTGGCCGAAAACGCCATACGTTACAGCGCGCCCAACTCGACCGTGCAAATCAACGCCTGCGCCGAAGGCGACCACGTGCTGCTACGCGTGCGCGACCAGGGGCCGGGCATTCCCGAGCAATACCAGACGAGCATCTTCCAACCCTTCTTTCGCGTCGACAAATCGCGCAGCAGGGCATATGGCGGCGTGGGGCTGGGGCTTGCACTGGTCTGGGAGATTGCCGCACTCCACGGCGGCTCCATCGAGGTCGAAGAGAGCTCGGAGCGCGGAACGACCATGCTCGTGACCCTTCCCGCGCATAACATCGAAGATGCGACAAAGGAACTGCCCCTTTGTCACATCTGTTAGTTCGCAGGATACGTGAGGCCCAAGATGCTCGAAATTGGGCGAAGCGCCAGCAAAAAGCCCCCGCTTCCAAGCGGAAACGGGGGCTAGGTGAGTTAGCTTACTCGAACTCTACAAAGACTAACGCTTTTTGTTTAGGAATTATTCTCTGTAATGTTT
>USDH01000055.1 GCA_900553415.1 uncultured Collinsella sp.
ACCTCGACGTTATCCGCCGCGTGGGTAAGGTTGCGGGCCTGGAGAGCGAGCTTTCCAACATCGATAGCGACGCAACCTGCGGTATCGGTCACACCCGCTGGGCCACCCACGGCAAGCCTTCTGTCGTTAACGCTCACCCCCACACCAGCTGCGACGGTCGTATCGCCATCGTCCACAACGGCATCATCGAGAACTTCGCCGAGCTGCGCGAGGAGCTGGAGGGCCGCGGCCATCACTTTAAGAGCGAGACCGATACCGAGGTCTTCGCGCATCTGATCGAAGAGGCCTATGCCGAGACGCACGACCTGATGGCCTCCGTGCGCGAGGCTTGCACCCACGTGGTGGGCGCCTATGGTTTGGCCGCCGTTTCCGCCGAGGAGCCTGGCGTGATTGCCGTGGCCCGCAAGGATTCCCCGATCGTGGTCGGCATGGGCGAGACCGGCTCCTACGTTGCCTCCGACGTGATCGCGCTCATCGACGCCACCCGTGATGTCGTGGTGCTCGAGGACGGTCAGTTTGCCAAGCTCACGCCCGCAGGCGTCGAGTATACCGATGAGGCTGGCAATGTGATTGAGCCCAAGGTTACCCATATCGACTGGGATTTGGACATGGCCGAAAAGGGCGGTTATCCCGACTTTATGCTCAAGGAAATCCACGAGCAGCCGCGCGTCGTGCGCGACACGCTGGTCGGTCGTATGACGCCGGCCGGCGAGCTCGACATCGATGAGCTGGGCCTTTCGCTCGAGGAACTCAACGACATCGACCGCGTCTACGTGATCGCTTGCGGAACCAGCTATCACGCTGGCCTCATTGCCAAGAATCTCATTGAGGGCTGGGCTCGCATCCCCACCGAGGTGGAGGCGGCCAGCGAGTTCCGTTATCGCAACCCCATCATTACGCCGACGACGCTTGTCGTTGCCGTGTCCCAGTCGGGCGAGACGGCCGATACCCTTGCCGCCATTCGCGACGCGCGCATCAAGGGTGCCAAGGTCTTCGGCATCACCAACGTGGTGGGCAGCCCCGTGGCGCGCGAGAGCGACGGCGTCATCTACACCAAGGCCAACAAGGAGATCGCGGTCGCCTCGACCAAGAGCTTCATCGGCCAGGTCGTGAGCCTGACGCTGCTGGCTCTGCTGCTAGCGCAGGTCAAGTACCGCCTGACCACCAAGCAGGCGCGCATGCTGTTCCGCGAGCTTTCCGATACGGCCGAGCAGATCCAGTGGATTTTGGATACCCAGACCGAGGCCGTGCATGAGGCCGCCCTGCTGTGCAAGGACGCGCAGTCCGCACTGTTCGTGGGTCGCGGCATGGGTGCCGCTATTTCCTACGAGGGCGCGCTCAAGCTCAAAGAGGTCAGCTACCTGCACGCCGAGGCCTACGCCGCCGGCGAGATGAAGCACGGCCCCATTGCCCTGATCGACCCGGGTTTCCCCGTCATCGCCGTGGCCACCAAGAGCGCCACCTACGACAAGACCGTGTCGAACCTTATGGAGTGCAAGGCGCGCGGCGCCAAGGTCATCGTCGTTGCCACCGAGGGCGACGAGGAGATCAACAAGATCGCCGACTGCATCATCCGCGTGCCAGCAGTCCGCGACGTGTTCAGCCCCATCACGGCGAGCGTCCCGCTGCAGCTGCTCGCCCGCGAGGTGGCCATCCTGCGCGGTTGCGACGTTGACCAACCTCGCAACCTGGCAAAGAGTGTCACAGTCGAGTAGCGGATGTTCCGCCGTTCTAACGACCAAGGCCCGGCTCCGCGTCATCAGACGGAGCCGGGCCTTTTTGTACGGAGAAACCACCACAAAGGTGCCTGTCCCCTTTGTGGTGGTTTTGGTAGGTTAGCGGAGCTTGCTGGTCTCGAAGTACTCGGGATATTGATCCAGAACCTCGGTCTGGTTGCGGAACATCATATGCAGGTGCTTGCTGACCAAAAAGCTCGCTTCGATGGGGTCGCGACCGGCGATAGCGCGGCGAATCTGCTTGTGCTCGTTCACGATGTCCTGATTGTCGAGAACCTGCGTGGCGGCGCGCAGCCAGCGGAAGCGCTCCAGGTCGGCATTGGTCGCCTCGAGCCACGACCACACGGTGCTGCGGCACGCGATGTTAAAGATCATGCGGTGCATGAGGTTGTCGCTTAAAAAAAAGCCGATGCGATCCTCCTCGGCCATGGTCTTTTCCTGCAGCGCGATGGCTCGGTCGAGCTGCTCGATGCCTGCCGAGGTGGCACGGGCGCAGCACTCTACAATCACCTGCTTTTCCAGGTGCTCGCGAATGTAGCAGGCGCTCTCGGCAAGAGTGAGGTTGATGGGCGAGACATAGGTGCCGCTTTGGGGCACGGTACGCACCAGGCCCTCTTGCGCCAGACGCACCAGCGCCTCGCGCACAGGGGTGCGCCCCATATCCAGGTCGTCGCAAAGTTGCTTGACGCCCAGCTTTTCGCCCGGCTTGTAGTCCAGGTAGACGATTTTGCGTCGAATGGTGTGGTAGGACTGGTCCTGTAGGCTCGTTTCCTGCTCGCCGACGTGCATCGATTCTTCCATAGCGCCTCGCAACTGTTCTATCAAACTCATATGTCAGTTGTTAATTATGCCGCGAATCAGCTCTCCGCGGTGGGTAATTCGGCTGTTGCCTGAGAACTATTGCGGCATCTTAGTCTGTGTTTGCGCAAGGCTGCGCTCAATGTTGCCGTATCATAAGCCGTCGCAAACGTGAAATAGAAAGAAGGAATCCCATATGCAACTGGCGAATATCGTACGCGAGCGCTGGAAGGGCGTATTGTTCTGCCTGATCGTCGCCATCCCCGCGACGTTGCCCGGCAAACAGGTTGAGGTGGTCGGCGGGCCGGTGTTTGCCATCCTCTTTGGCATGGTCCTGGCGCTCGTCTTTCCCAAGAATCGTCGCGAACAGCTCGCCGCCGGCGTTACCTATACGTCCAAAAAAGTCTTGCAGTACGCGGTTATCCTGCTTGGCTTTGGCATGAACCTCTCCCAGATTCTGTCCAAGGGCGCCCAGTCGCTGCCGATTATCGTGGCGACAATCTCGACCTCGCTTGTCATCGCCTTTGTGCTCTGCCGCGTTATGAACGTGCCGGGTAAGATCGCGACGCTTGTGGGTGTGGGTTCGTCGATTTGCGGCGGTTCTGCCATCGCCGCGACCGCGCCCGTCATCGATGCCGACGATCGCGAGATTGCCCAGGCTATTTCGGTCATCTTCCTGTTTAACGTTATCGCGGCGCTCGTGTTTCCGACGCTCGGCGGCATGCTCGGGCTGACCAACGAGGGCTTTGGCCTGTTTGCCGGCACCGCTATCAACGACACCTCGTCCGTAACGGCTGCGGCGAGCGCCTGGGACAGCATGCATCCCGGCGCCAATGTGCTCGAAAGCGCCACAGTGGTCAAGCTCACTAGGACGCTGGCCATTATTCCCATTACGTTGGTGCTCGCATGCTGGCAGATGCATCTGGCGCGCAAGGCCGGCGGCGACGCCAAAAGCACGTTCTCGCTTAAACGCGCGTTTCCCATGTTTGTGCTGTTCTTTGTGCTGGCGAGCGTAATCACCACGGTGCTTCAGCTTCCCGCGTCCATTACGGCGCCCATCAAGGAGCTTTCGAAGTTCTTTATTGTGATGGCCATGGCGGCTATTGGCTTTAATACCGATATCGTCGAGCTGGTCAAAAAGGGCGGCAAGCCCATCGCGCTGGGCTTTTGCTGCTGGATTGGCATTGCGTGCATGAGTTTGGGAATGCAGCACGTGCTGGGAATCTGGTAGAGAAGTAGCCAGTTTGCGTGCTGCGTGCTGGTGAGCGCATTCTCACGGTGGAGCGATAGGAGCTCTTGCGGGTATGGCTTGTCCGCAGGTTTATAGGTCCCGAAGAGCTCTTATCGCCCCGCCAGGATGGCGATGCGGGGCAACACCTATACTCGCAGGACGGCGCTTTCTGCCCTATAGTGTTTGGTGAGCAATATCGTTCAATTTTGAAACGCTCGGTCGTGCGACCGTCGGCGGCTGCACGTCGCCGCGGACAGGGGCAAATCATGGATAGCGATGCCAAGCTGAACATCTTGACCGAGGCCCTGGCTGCTGCCGGGGCCTCGGCATTGGCAATCGATGCGCGTGGGGACGTCGCGATTTCGACCATGAATGACGCGGCGCTTGAGCGGGATGTGGCGGCTTTTGTTGCCGAACGTCTCGACCGTATAGGAGACGGCGCGCGTCTGGTTATGGGACGTGCGGGTGCGCGCCTGAGCCTGACCGTTCGCCCCGCCGACAAAGAGGGCGGGGGCCTTTGGGTCGTCGTGGTCCGCGAGGTGCGCGGCGCCGCGGCGCACGCGGGCATCGAGTGGCTCAACGCCGACGAAGTTGAGGCCCGCTACGAATCGAGCGCGTACGGCATCGTTGAGGGGCCTGCCTCGGTGGCTGCGCCGGTCGCCGAGAGCTACGCGCGCGGTGTGCCCCTTATGCTCGAGGGCGAGCTGGGAGCGGGTCAGGTCGAGATCGCCAAGCGCCTCTATCTGGACGGTCCTTTTGCCGATCAGCCCTTTGTTTCCGTCGCGCTCGATGAGCTCACCGAGCGCGGTTGGCGCCATGTGCTCAAAAGCGCCGAATCGCCGCTGTTCCAAACGGGGCTGACCCTTTGCATTGAGGGCTGGAACGCGGTTGGCCCCCAGCGCCTCCGCGAGCTGGTCTCCACGATGGCCGACACCGCGTTGGCGACGCGCTGCCATGTGGTGCTGACGGCGAACGACATGCCGGGCGGCAGCGAAAGTGATCAAGCCGCCTTTGTGACCGAGCGCTTCGCCTGTGCGGTGAGCGTGGCGCCGGCGATTGCCGAGCAGGGAGCCGCGTCGACAAAGGTTGCGCGCTATTTGGAATATCTCGCTGATGCATTTGGGACGGCAGCACCCACGCTGTCCGCCGCGGCGATGAAGACGCTCGATGCTTACCGCTGGCCGCGCAATTATCTGCAGCTCCGCGAGGTCTCGGAACGACTGTATATATTGGTGGGGGCGGGCACGGTGGATCGCGCTGTGGCGGAGGAAGTGCTCGCCCAAGAGGACGTGATTAAGACCGCAACCTTTGGCGCCCCGACACTCGAAAGCGACCTGTATATCCTGCGACCGCTGGCCGATACCGAGCGAGATATCGCGCATCTGGTTGTAGATCATCTCCACGGCAACCGAACCCGTGCGGCGGAGGTGCTGGGCATAAGCCGTACAACGCTGTGGCGCTTGCTGAAGGACGATGACCGTTGAGCGAGGCGCCCGTGACCGCGCGCGACGCGTGTGCTACAGTCCAAAGCGTTATTGTTTCGATTTGGTTACGGCGTGCGAGGGCATATGGCTGAGACTTCAAAACCGAGCCGCAGAAGGCGGAGCGCCGCGCCGGTTAACCGACGCACAACATCGGTGACGTGGGGCAAACACGCCTCGGGGTTTGATGGCTCGTTCAAGCGCACTAAATATGGCTATCCTTCGGCAAGCGCTCGCTTGGCCATGCAGGCCGAGTCGTCGCTGTGGGGCCGCAAGCGCGTGGTGGGCTCAAAGCTCAAGCACGACGGAACGCTCGGTTACATCAGCCGCGGGGCGGCTCGTCGCAGCGGGCTCAATCCCGCCGGCTGGCATCGCTACGTGCCGATCGTGGCTGTCGTTGCAGCGATCGTCATCGCACTCGCTGCGCTTGGCTACGCCGGCGGCGGCGCCAACTTGGACGCAATGTTTAAATCGCCCGAGCTCGCGCATGCAGGTACAGAAGTTGTCGAGGGCGCTCAGGTCCAGACGGGCGTTGCGCCCCAACGCGGTATCGTTGCGGCAGCTTCCACCATCGCCGACGCGCAAAAGGACGAGGACGAACAAGGCAGCGAAGCCGAAACGACTCACACGAACGAAACGACGACAACTCCATCGGCAAGATAAGCTGCGAGTGGGGCAGCTAATTTGGGACGGGCCTTTTAGCTGCCCAAGTGCCGAATGCCAGCAGTGGCGCACCCGATGTCAGTCACCAACAGCGAGCGAGCCGCATTTGCGCCAAGGTGACGTGAAATGAGAGGGCGCTGACCTTTTGGTCGCGCCCTCGAAATTGAACGTCAGATTGGCGTGAATGCGGCCCGCGCAGCGTCAACGGGTCCGCCGTTCGTTAGAACGGCGGAACATACACCACGTTGTCGCGGCGCGGCTTTGCCTCGGGTAGCGTGTCCTCGGCATAGCCCAGAATGCAGTGACCGACGCCGCGTAGGCTACCGTCGGCGGGCAGGCCCCAGCTGGCCAGTAGCTCCAGGCCCTCGGGCGAGTCGAAGACCTCGTGTGCGCGATGAATCCAGCACGAATCGACACCCAGCGCATAGGCGGCGTTGAGCAGGTTGCCCATGGCGAGCGAACCGTCTTCCAGATGTGTGGGCACACTGCGGTCAACCAGCACCACCACAACGGTCTTGGCGCCATAGAAGGGGTCGCTGTTGCTGCCCATGACTTGCGCGTTGAGCTGCGAGAGACGTTCGACGGTCGCGGGGTCGGTGACGGCGACAAATGTCACCGGCTGGCGGCCCATGCCGCTCGGTGCATATTGGCCGGCTTCGATAATACGTGCAAGCTTTTCGGCCTCGACGGGACGATCGCTGTATTTGCGGCAGCTGCGGCGGTGAATGAGCGCTTCGATAGTCTCCATGGTGTCTCCTTGCGGTGGCGTTGCAGATGCCCCGTTCATACCCGTCGGGCTCAAACGATAGACGGTCAATTGCCCGGCCAAAAGGGTAGATCCCAATTGGGAAAGTAGGTTTGCATAAAAGTGCCTTCAGAATGTGACAAACAAATGGGATGGTTAAACGTTTTATCCCGTCTACCCTGCGGTTTTTTACCACTTGCCTAAATGACGAACGCATAACCTCTGATAAAGGTTTTACTAAAGGAGTACCAACGTTTATCAATGCGCCGTGGTGGCGCCGGGCCAGGAGGTAACATCATGTTCCAGGCTGGAGATGTCATCGAGACCGATTTCGAAGGATTTCTGAAGCTGCTGCGTTCCAAGACGCGCGCTTTCGTGTCGATCAACGATCACGAGTACTACATCACGCACACCGATGGCTATTGGCGTGTTCAGGATTGCGAGGCCCTCAACGACAAGGGCCACTTTACTGACTGCTCCGAGCTGGTCAACACGGTCTGCGAGGTCGTCGAGCTGCCGTGGATTGCCGGCAAGAGCCTGCATGACAGCTTCTCGGGCGCTACGGTCTATGAGGCCGTCGCCGCTTAACAGGCAATAAAACCCGATTTTCACGTGACCGCTGGCGCTGCCCCCGCGCCGGCGGTCTTTTTCTGCCGATAGGCCATAAAAGTGCAAACATTTGCGGAGCGCCTGTTGACGATAGTCAAAACTCGGACTAATCTAGAGGCATAAATTGGTCAAAAATCGGACAATCGAATGGTGGGATAGATGAATAGTGCGGTTACGCTGGTCGACTTCGACCGGTTGCTCAATGGACTCGACCATATCTATTCGGAGTTCTCGCGCGCCTGCGGTCTTTCGGACTGCGCTTACTGGATGCTCGTCGATACCAGCACGGCGGGCGGCAGTGTTGCCGTAAGCCGTCTGACAAGCGAATGGTTCTACAGCAAGCAGACTATCAACTCGGCAATTAAAACCTTGACGGCGCGGGGCTTCGCAACGTTGGAGTTTGCCGAAGGCAGCCGTAAGAACAAGGTTGTGAGCCTGACCGAAGAGGGCAGGCAATTTGCCAAGCGTTATGCGCTGCCGGCACTCAAGGCCGAGCAGCGAGCCTTTGCCGCGCTTGAGCCGCGTGAGCAACGCGAAATCATGCGCCTAATCGGAAAATTTTCCCATGCGCTCGGCGATGAGTGCGATGCCTTTAAGCAGCATATCGCTGCCGAGAGCCAGGCCGAGAATCAAGGTGAGGGGGAGTCGTGCGACTCTTAATGAGGTTTATGAAGCCGTATCGCAGGCTTGTCGCGGTGACGTTGTTGGTGCTGCTAATCGACAACGTCGGTACGCTGTTGGTTCCCACGATGCTGGCGAACATGGTCAACACCGGCATCACCACGGGCGATGTCGACTACATCCTGCGCAACGGCCTCTACATGCTTATCGCGACCGGCATGGCCAGCGGCGGCGCGGTGCTGGGCTGCTATCTTTCGGCGCGCCTGGCCGCCAACGTGGCCTGCGATATCCGCAACGCCGTCTACGACAAGTCGCTTGAGCTGTCTGCCAGCGACTTTGA
>USDH01000056.1 GCA_900553415.1 uncultured Collinsella sp.
TTCAGAGCCTCGACCTTACCGATACGGGAGAGCTTGTCGGCGTCGCGGAGGGCGGCCGCCATCTCGTCGTAGTGGGCGAAGATGCGCTCCTGGACCTCCTCGACGGGCTGGTCGAGCGGGTACTCCTTCTTGACGATGGCGCCGTTGACCTGCTCCCACTCGGCAACGAACTCGTCTTGAGCTTGGCAGAAGGCGGCAAGGGCCTCCTGGCCAAACTTCATAGCGGCGAGCATGTCGTCCTCGGAGATCTCCTCGGCGCCGGCTTCGACCATCGAGATAAAGTCGGCAGAGCCGCCGAGCTCCAGGTCCAGGTCGGAGTTCTCGCGCTCCTCATAGGTGGGATTGACGATAAACTCGCCGGTCTCCACGTTGCGGCCGATGCGCACACAGGCAAGCGGGCCCTCGAAGGGCACGCCGCCGAGCGTCATGGCCAGCGAAGCACCCATGACGTTGATGACGTCAAAGGGGTTGACCTGGTCGGCGACGAGCGAGGTAGCGACGATATGTACCTCGTTGCGGAAGCCGTCCGGGAAGCTCGGGCGGATCGGACGGTCGATCATACGAGCCGTGAGCGTGGCCTTCTCGCTGGGACGGCCCTCGCGCTTAGGGTAGCCACCCGGGATACGGCCGGCGGCGTACATCTTCTCGTTGAAGTCGACGGTCAGCGGGAAGAAGTCGTAATTCTTGCGCTCCTTGGAGACGACCACGGTGTCGAGCATCGTGGTGTCGCCCTGCTTGACCAGACAAGCGCCGGTGGCCTGCTTGGCAAGCTCGCCGGACTCAAAGGTGTAGGTCTTGCCGTACAGCTCAAAGGTCTTGGATACGAGTGTCATTGTTCTCCTTTACCCCACAGGCCCCTTGCCTGCGGGCTTCTCATGTGGCGCGGGCCCCCTGCCCCGCCACGCTTCAGAGCGTGATTGTTCACGCCCTTACACAAAAAGAGCGCCCCGCTGCGCAGGACGCTCTTAGCATGTACAAATCCTTACTGGATGTTGTCGCGGATGCCCAGAGCCTTGATGAGCTCACGGTACTCGACGATGTCGTTCTTCTTGATGTAGGAGAGAAGACGACGACGACGGCCAACGAGCATAAGCAGGCCACGACGGGTGTGGAAGTCCTTCTGGTGGGACTTCATGTGCTCGGTCAGCTCCTTGATGCGCTCGGACAGGATGGCGACCTGAACCTTGGGGTTACCGGTATCGACCGGGGAGTTACCGAACTGGGCGGTCAGCTCCGCCTTGCGCTCTTTGGAAACAGTCATTGTTTCACCTTTCGTTTCGCGTCGCCTGTGGGCGACTCCATTCGCCTCGGACTGGGAAGCCGCCGGTGGAGCGAACATCCAAGGTCGAGGTACCAACAGGTCGGTATGTTACCACAAGCGACGCGCGCCTGCGCATCATCACCGACCCAACATGAATTCCATCGCACGGAGCCGCTGATCGGTGTGCGTGGCGGCCCAAACATGCGAAAGCCCCAGCAAAAACGCAGCCGTATGCGGATCGATCAGCTCGTCCATAAGGGCATCGAATGTCATGGACATCAGAGCGCGCAGCCATGCGACCTCGCCGACCGATACCAACTCGGCGCCAGGCACGCTCGAGGCGCACGACCCGCACAGAAGCCCGCCGGCCTGGGCCGAGAAATGCGAGAGCATGGGATCGCCGCACGAGACGCATGCCGAGAAATCGGGGCGGTAACCAACGTGCGACAGCAGCTTAAAGACAAAGGCCGCCACGAGCAGGTCCATATGTGCCGAGTCGAGCCCGCAGCCGACAAGCGTGAGCGCCCGCTGCGTGATGGCAAAGGTAAATGGATCCTCGGCATCCTCGAACGAGCACACGCGCGCAACCTCGGCAATCGCGCTGGCGGCACAGATCGTCTCGTAGTCAGGAGCGGCACCGAGTGGCGCTTCCAAAAGCTCGGCCTGAGAAACAACGTCGAGCGAGCGTCCATGTGCGAGCAGCATATCGACGGTACAGAATAATTCGCAGCGCGCCGCCAAGCGCCCACCGGGTTTGCGGGCCCCCTTTGCCACGGCACGAACCTGGCGACCCCGCTCGTCAAGCATCGTCAGAATCAGATCGGTCTCTTTGAGCTTGGTCTTGTCGAGCACGAGCACCTTCGTGCGATATGTCCGGGAGCCTGCCATGCGCGCTGCGCGTCCTTAGTCCTCGGCGTTGTAGCCAAAACGGCGAATCTGAGCCTCGTCGCCAACCGGCCTTGACCTTCACGTCCAACTCCAAAAAGACCTGCGTGCCAAAGATGCGCTCAAGATCGCGACGGGCGTCGATACCGATATGCTTGATCATCTCGCCGCCCTTGCCGATGATGATGCCCTTTTGGCCCTCACGCTCGACATAAATGGTGGCGTGCACACGCAGCACCTTCTTGGTCTGCTCGAGCGCATCGCAAATAACGCCAACGGAGTGCGGAATCTCATCACGGGTGCGGCGCAAGACCTTTTCGCGCACAAACTCGGCAACGAGCGTCTCGTCGGAAGCGTCGGTACCCATGTCCTCGGGGAACCAACGCGGACCCTCGGGCAAAAAGTGCGCAACGGTCTCGATGAAGGCATCGACGTTAAAGTTCTTGACCGACGACGTCACGATCTCGTCGTCATATTCCATAAGCTCGTGGGCGGCCTTAAGCTGCTCCATGACCTGTGCGGGGTCGGCTTCATCGGCCTTGGTGAGCACCAGGACCTTCTTGGAACGGGCATTCTTGACACGCTCGGCAACCCAGGCGTCTCCCCTGCCGATCGGTTTGGTGGCATCAATCAAAAACGCGACAACATCGACATCGTTCAGCTCGAACAGCGCGCTCTTGTTCAGCTCGGACCCTAGACCGTCCTTGGGCTTGTGGATACCCGGGGTATCGACAAAGACCAGCTGGTAGCCGGGGCGGTTGACGACGGCGCGCATGCGGCGGCGGGTCGTCTGGGCCACCGGCGAGGTGATGGCGACCTTTTTGCCATAGCAGGCGTTGAGCAGCGTTGACTTACCGGCGTTGGGGCGGCCGACCAAGGCCACGAAGCCACTGCGGAAACCGGGCTCAACGTCGCCAAAGCCCGCGAGGCTGTCGTCCTCATCGCACAGGGCGTCGAGCTCCTCGTCGCTCATGCCCTCAAACGGGTCGAACTCCTCGACTTCCTCATAGGCCTCGGTCGCCTTAGCATCCGGGGACTCGTCGTCCAAAATCTCATCGGTAGACTGCATATTGTCGGACATGGGAATCCCTTTCTAAATAAAGCCGAGCGCGTGGGCAAATACCAGCACGCCCACAATCGCGGCGGTGATGGAAAGAACGTATACAGAGGCGGCGGCGATGTCCTTCGCACGCTTGGCCAGCGGATGGAGCTCCTGGGTCGCTAGGTCGACGATAGCCTCCATAGCGGTGTTGCACAGCTCGCCGTGAATCACCAGGCCACAACAGATGATAATCGTGGCCCACTCGGCAATGTCGAGCCCCACGATGCAGCCGGCAATGACGGTGCACACGCCCGCCACGAGCATGACCTTAATGTTGCGCTCGGTCTTGACGGCGGTGACGAAGCCCTCCATGGCGTAAGAAAACGACTTTAAAAAGGACGGATGGTCCTTGTTCGATCCGGGAATCATAGACGGCTCCTAGTCGTGGGCATGGTTGGTGATGGGGCCGACGTGGACTAGCTTGGGGTCCTCGCCGCGCTCGAGCGCCAGATCGCGCAGGATGGCGTCCTCGCGGGCCTCCATGACCTCGGCCTCGTCGTCCTCGATGTGGTCATAGCCCAGCAGGTGCAGCATTCCGTGTACGAGCATCAGACGGCACTCATCAGCGGGACTATTGCCAAAACCGGGGGCCTGACGGGCAATAACCTGCGGGGCCAAGATAATATCGCCGAGCTCGAGCGTCTCATCGGCGGGAATGTCATCGTCAAAGGCCGAATCGCACTCAAACGAGAGCACATCGGTGGTGCGGTCGATACCGCGCCACTCGTGGTTGAGCTCGTGCATCTCGTCCTCGTCGACATACGAAAGGGAAATCTCAACTTCACGCTCAACGCCCTCGGCGGCAAGCACGACCTCGCAGATGTGCTCCACCTCTTGCGCGTCGAGCAGCGTATCGAGCTCGGCATCGTTGCTGATCAATACACTCAACGGGACTCCTTTCGGTCGCGCGAACGCTGCTCACGCACGTCATCATAAGCATCATATGCCTCGACGATACGACCCACCAGGGCATGACGCACCACGTCGGCACGCTCGAGGTGAGAAAATGCCACATCGTCGACACGGCCCAAAATCTTCTCGACATCCGCCAAGCCGCCACGACGACCCACCAGGTCGCGCTGACTCAAGTCGCCGGTAATCACGAACTTGGAGTTGAAGCCCAGGCGCGTCAGGAACATCTTCATCTGCTCGGGTGTCGTGTTTTGTGCCTCATCGAGCACCACGAACGCATCGCTCAGCGTACGGCCGCGCATGTAGGCGAGCGGGGCGATCTCGATCACGCCACGTTCCATAAGCTCATCGGTGCGCTCGCGATCCATCATGTCAAAAAGGGCGTCGTAGAGCGGGCGCATGTACGGATCGATCTTTTCCTCGAGGGTACCGGGCAAAAAGCCCAGGTTCTCCCCCGCCTCGACAACCGGGCGCGTCAAGATTAGGCGACCCACCTCGTGACGCTTGAGCGCGGCAACGGCGAGCGCCATGGCCAGATAGGTCTTACCGGTACCGGCGGGACCCAGGCCAAACGTGATGGTATGCGAGCGGATGGCGTCAACATAGCGTTTTTGGCCGAGCGTCTTGGGACGAATAACGCGGCCGCGATACGACAGCAGCACGTCATCGCGCAGCGACGAGGCATCATGCTCTCCATCGCGCAGGACAGCCAAGCAACGCGAGACATCGTCGGCAGACAGCGTGCGTCCGGCAGCCGCCTCGCGAAAAGCATGCTCAAAAAAGCGCACCACGAGCTCGACCTCATCCGGGTCACCGCTCACGGCGATACTGTCGCCACGGGCGACCACGTGGGCGCGAACCAAGCTCTCGAGCGCACGAAGGACGCCGTCGCCGGCGCCCAAAACGCGCGAGGGATCAATCCCCTCGGGAACGGTAAGTCTAATCTTCGAGGCTTCCATGAACCTCCCTGCGCGCATGGACCAAGCCGGAATCATCGACTTCGATGATAGCAACATCGAGCAGGCACGGGGCTGTAAGTCCACAGGTATCGTCAAGACGGGCATGATGGAACGAGCCGAGCGTCAGGTTGTCACCATACTCGAGCACGGCACGCTCGACCGTGCCCACGCGACGACGAGCGTCGGCAATGGCAAGCTCCTGCGCCGCGGCTCGCATACGACGGCTGCGCTCGGCCATAACCTCGGGCGGCACCTGGTCGGGCATATCGGCAGCAAGGGTACCGGGACGCTTGCTATAGCGAAACACGTGCATGCGCGAAAAGCCCACGCGACGGCATAGCGCCAGCGACTCCTCGAACTCCTCATCCGTCTCACCGGGAAAACCGACGATGACGTCGCACGAAAGGGACGCCTGAGGCAAGTTGGCGCGAATCATGCGCACCGTATCCTCAAACGCCTCGGCGCTATAGGGACGGCCCATGCGATGCAAGGTCGCCGTGCAGCCGGACTGCACGGGCAGGTGCAAAAACGGGGCGATGCGCTGCGGATAGCGCGCCATGACCTTAAGCAGGGACTCGGAGATATCCATGGGCTCGACCGAGGAAATGCGCACATGCGGAATAGACGTGCGCTCCATGATGGCCTCGAGCAGCTCATCGATTTCGACATGCTCGTCGGTCGCGCTCTTGCCATCGTAGGCACCCAGGTTCACACCGGTCAGCACCACCTCGGGCACGCCGGCCACCTGAGCCTCGCGAACCTGCTCGAGCACGGACTCGACCGGCACGGAGCGCTCGGGGCCGCGAGCCTTCCACACAATGCAATAGGTGCAACGATGGTTGCAGCCGTCCTGGATCTTCACGCCCAGACGCGAGCGACCGAGTGCGTCGACAACCTCGCCGTCGCTGCAGGCGGGAACGTTATCGGACTCAACGCCCAGCACCTCGCAGACGCGTTCGGCGACATCGATCTTGGACGGCTCGGCGATCACGCGATCGGAGAGCTCCAGCAGCTCCTCGGGATGCAGATTGACCACGCATCCGGTCACGACCACATAGGGCTCATTTGGATAGGCCAGCGCATGGCGAACGGCCTTACGGGTCTTGGCCTCGGCCTCGCCCGTAACGGCACAGGTGTTAATGACGATCAGCTCAGCATCCTGAGGCTCCACCATCGCAAAGCCCAGGCGCATTAGATCGGCAGTGATACGGTCGGACTCAACCCGGTTGACACGGCAGCCGAGGTTGACGACAGAGATATGAGGTGCGAGCACGCGGGCTCCTTAATCGAGGATGTCGTCGAGGGCACTCTTGATACGGTCGGTCACCGACTTCTTACCGGATGCGACGTCATCGCCCATCTCGTCGGCAAAGGCGCGAAGCAGCTCACGCTGCTTATTGGAAAGGTTCGTGGGGACGACCACACGCAGCTGCACGATCAGGCGGCCACGTGAACCGCCACCGCCAATGCGCGGCATTCCGTAATTATTGACGCTCACGGTGTCGCCGTACTGGGCGCCGGCGGGAACCGCCACCTTAACGACCTCGTCGGGCATAATGCCCTCGACCTCGATCTCGCAGCCGAGCGCAGCCTGCGCAATGGAGATATCGCTCACCAAGTACAGATCATCGCCGTTGCGCTTAAAACGCTCGTGGTCGGCGACGCGCACGTTGACGATCAGGTCACCCGAGGGCTCGCCGCGAAGGCCGGCCTCGCCAAAACCGCTCACGCGCAGCTGGCGACCGGTCGAAACGCCGGCGGGAATATCGATATCGATCTTTTCGTGCGAAGGCGTGCGGCCCTGACCGTCACAGGTCTCGCAGGGATGGTCGATAACCGTGCCCTCGCCATGGCAGTCGGGGCAAGGCGAGGAAGACTGAACCTGGCCCAGGAACGAGCGCTGGACCGTCGTGACGTAGCCTGTACCGTGACAGCGGCCGCACTGCTTTTCCTGTGCGCCCTCTGCCCTACCGGTGCCATTGCAGTCCTCGCAAGGAGCAAGGCGGTCATAGCTGATCGTCTTTTTGCAGCCGAGCGCCGCCTCCTCGAGCGTCACCGAAAGCGAGATGGCCATGTCGCGACCGCGACGACGCTCACGACGGTTGCGGGCGCCACCGCCGGCACCGCCGCCAAAGAACGAGGAGAACAAGTCGTCCATGCCCATGCCACCAAAGATATCGTTGATATCGACGTAGCCCGAACCACCAGGGCCGTCGGCAGTGCCGTAACGGTCGTAGTTAGCACGCTTCTGCTCATCGGAAAGAACGGAATAGGCCTCGTTGAGCTCCTTGAACTTGGCCTCGGCCTCGGGGTCGTCCGAAACATCCGGATGTACGGTACGGGCCTTCTTTAGAAACGCGCGCTTAATCGTCCGCGCGTCGGCATCCCTGTCGACGCCAAGCACCTCGTAGTAATCCCTATTTTCCGACACGACCGAATCCTTCCGACTTTCATTATTGTCACAGTGCGTCCTATACCCAAGCTGGGCCGACCGCAAACAGAGGGTTTGATGTTATTGCATTTGGTACGGCGAAAGCATGGCCCGTTGCGAGCAGCTCGCGAACCAAACCGACACGAGCGCGAACATGAAGCCATTGGCAAAACCGTTGGCAAACTGCATCGCGCCGCGCTTCCACCACAGCAGACTGCGATGAAGCACGCCGTCCGAGACCACCATAAACAGGCCCATGGTAAACGGAATAAAGCACATCACGGCAAAGGCCGAGAACACGCCCGAGATGGCCGACAGCACCAAAAACGGCGCCACAATGCCCATCAGGTAAAAACCGGTACGAGCTTTGCCTTCCAAGCGCTCGGACTCGACATGGGCACGGCCGACTAGATCACCGCCAGCGGCACCGTTAGTGCCGGCGTGACCCATGCCGCTAATGCGGACCTCGTCGCCATCGTGCGTGCCGGCAGGAAACTCAATCGTCTGCTCGGAGGTTACGCGAGTACGACCGCTGCCACCACAATCAGGGCAGGGGTCGGCCACGACCTTACCGGAACCGCCGCACTCGGGGCAGACCGACTGGAACGTGCCCGCACCAAACAGGAAGGACAGGTCGACGTCGATGTGGCCGCGGCCGCCACAGCTTG
>USDH01000057.1 GCA_900553415.1 uncultured Collinsella sp.
TGACGGGGAAGCGCTTCGTAAGGGCGACGAGCTCCTGGTCGATTCCGAGCTCCTCCCGCGCGGCCGTCGCGATGGAGCCGACGGGCTTCTGTAGACGCTGCCCGATCGTGTTCAGAACGTTGCCGTTATGAGCGGCCGCGTTGCGCAGGGCCTTCACGGGGAACAGGAGCTGCTTGACGGATTCGGCCTCCTGGCTGCGTTCCCTCCTGAGGTCGTAGAAGTAGAACTTGTAAAGCGCGATGATTCCCCCGAAGGAGACGAGTTCCAGGTAGTTCCAGACGTACATGTCCTCGCGTCTGCCGTACTTATTCGCGAGGTCCCGGGTGTAGTTCGAGTCTCCGAGGTACGAGACGCTGCGCTCGAGGTGCTCCGGGTCTATCCCCAAAGTCTGATCCTCGGCGATGTGGAGCATCTCGAGGAAGAGCATCACCCGATCGCTGCCGCCCACCCCATCTAGCCGGTCGGCGATGGCCTTCATCCTCTCGACGGTGGCTTCTGACCCGCTTGGATCGAACCGCTCCTCCAGCATCCTCTCCTTACGCAGCCTTTCGTGGGCGAAAAGGAGGTCGAGGACCTCCTTCCCGTCGGCGCCGTCGTCCATCATCGTCCGGTTTAGATGGACCTTCATGTAGTGCTCGATGTCAAGCGTCATCGAGAGGATGTGCTCGCGGAGGTGGTGGTCGAGTCTGGTGAGCTCGGTGAGGTAGGCGAAGTCTAGGTTGACGTAGCGTCCGTAGCCCTCCGACGCGGGGCTACGATACGTTGAGAAGCACTTCGCAAACGCCTTGACCTTGAAGAAGAAGTTCTTGTCGCGGAGGAACGCGACTGCATCCTTGGGGCTCATTATGTCGAAGCGGACGCCCCGCTCTGCGAGGTGGGCGACCTGTTGTTCTGCCGGGATGAGCGGGCGCTCCTTCATGATCGTTCCTCCAAAACGAAAAATGCGGCTGTAGGTACAGGTACCCGCAGCCGCTAAAAGCCCGAAGGCTTTTCACACTGCGGACAGTATACCCCACTTTGCCGAAGGGGCAAAGAGCGCGGGGAACGCCCGCCCTCTTTGCGACACTTGCCGCGAAGAGGGGATATCCGCTTTGGCGGTTTACTTTCCTTGCACCATGGTGAGGGAGATCTTCTTGCGGTCGCGATCGACCTTTTCGACCCACACCTTGACCGTGTCACCGACGCGCACCACGTCGCTCGGGTGCTTGACAAAGCGGTTGGCCAGCTTGGAGATATGTACGAGGCCGTCCTGGTGCACTCCCACGTCGACGAAGGCGCCAAAGTCCACAACGTTGCGCACCGTGCCCTTGAGTTCCATGCCGGGCTCCAGGTCGTCGATGGAAAGCGCCGAGCGGCTAAAGACCACCTCGGGTGCATCGTCGCGCGGGTCGCGACCGGGCTTCTTGAGCTCGTTGACGATGTCGATGAGCGTGAGGGTGCCGCAGTCTAGGTCGCTTGCCAGCGTCGAGATACTGCCCAGACGGCGCTCGATGTCGGGTACGCCGCCGCGGCTGAGCTCGCTGGCTTTAACGCCGGCGCGTTCCAAGACGGACGTGGCCACCTCGTAGCTCTCGGGGTGGACGCTTGTCGCGTCGAGCGGGTTCTTGCCGCCGCTGATGCGCAGGAAGCCCGCGGCGTTGAGGTATGCCTTGGGTCCCAGCTTGGGGACCTTCTTGAGCTGGCGGCGATCGGTAAAGGCGCCGTTTTCCTCGCGGTATGCCACGATGTTCTTGGCCACGCTCGGCGTAATGCCCGACACGTAGCCCAGCAGGCTTGCGCTCGCGGTGTTGACGTCGACGCCCACACGGTTGACGACGTCTTCCACCACGTGGCCCAAGGTGCGCGAAAGCTCGGCCTGGTCAAGGTCGTGCTGGTACTGGCCAACGCCGATGGACTGGGGCGGAATCTTGACGAGCTCTGCCAGCGGGTCCTGCAGGCGGCGGCCCAGGCTCATGGCGCCACGCACGGTGACGTCCAGGTCGGGATATTCCTGGCTCGCGAGTTCGGAGGCGGAGTACACCGATGCGCCGGCCTCGTTGACGATGGTGTATCGCAGCCCGGGCGCCTGCTCGGCAATGAACTCCGAGACGACTTCCTCGGTCTCGCGGCTGGCGGTGCCGTTGCCGATGACGATGGTGTTGACGCCGTCCTTCTTGACGAGGCGGGCGAGCTCACGCTTGGTGCCGGCGACGTCGTGGCGCGGCTTGGTGGGATAGACCACGCCGTGGTCGAGCAGCTTGCCGGTCTCGTCCATGACGGCGACCTTGCAGCCGGTACGGTAGCCCGGATCGAGCGCGAGCACGCGGGCGCCGCGCACGGGGCGTGCCGAGAGCAGGCCTTCGAGATTCTTGGCAAAGACGTTGATGGCCTCGGTCTGGGCGCGGACGGTGAGTTTGGCGCGGGCCTCGCGCTCCAGCGAGGGGGCCATGAGGCGCTTGTAACCGTCGGCGATGGCAGCATCGAAGATGGGAGCAAACACGCCCTGGCGTCGGGGCCAACGGCTGCCGAGACGCGCCGTGGCGGCAGCGCCGTCGACGTTCACGCGCACGCGGAGCTTGCCCTCGCGCTCACCGCGGTCGATAGCCAGCACGCGGTGGTTGGGAATACGGCGAAGCGGCTCGTCAAAGTTGTAGTACGGCTCGTAGGGAGTCTTCTCGGCGGGGTCGGTGGCCTCGACGACGATGTCGGCGGGGGTTTGCGTAAAGGCGCGCAGGTCGGCGACGTTCTCGGGGTCTTCGGCCACCGTCTCGGCCACGATGTCGGCGGCGCCGGCGAGCGCCTTCTCGGGCGTGTCGAAGCCGGCCTCCTCGTTGACGTATGCCGCGGCGGCATCGAGTGCGCTGCCCTTGGCCGAGGCCTGCATGATGATCATGTTGGCCAGCGGCTCCAGGCCGGCCTCGCGGGCCTTCTGCGCGCGAGTCATACGCTTTTTGCGGTAGGGCTTGTAGAGGTCCTCGACGCGCTGGAGCTGCGTGGCCTCGCGAATCTGCTGCTCGAGCTCGGGCGTGAGCTTGCCCTGGGCGTCGATGAGCAGAATGACATCCTCTTTGCGCTGCTCAAGATTGCGCAGGTAGGACAGGCGCTCGTCGAGTGCGCGCAGGGCGACGTCGTCCATGCCGCCCGTGGCTTCCTTGCGGTAGCGCGAGATAAAGGGGATGGTGTTGCCCTCGTCGATGAGCTTGACGGCCGCCTCGATGTTGGCGGCCTTAAGGTTGAGCTCGCGGGCGAGCTGGGCGATAAGATCCATGGGACTCCTTGCGTTTAAGGTGCGTTTGCAGCACAGGGCTACCAAGGATACCACCCGTCCCAAAAGACTGTTTTGGAGCCGCGCCACGAAAACGACCCGTCTGCTACGTTTGAACCGCATGGGTCGACCGTGCCTGGTTTTACCGAAAATCGGCAAGCCGTTTACCTGCGGTTTTTATTTCGCGAAATTTGGCATGGTTGAGGGCGATCGGTTAAACGTAGTAGATAGGCGCATTTCGTGGCGAACGAACCAAGCCGAGGTGCAAAAAGGCCCCCGTCTCAGAATAATCGTCAGCGAAGTAGCAAAAAGCCCCGCGGGCAGGAGGCTGCTCGCGGGGCAAAGAAGAGGGGCTTATTTGTGGCGGACCGAGGGGCCCGGCATGGGGTTTCTGCCGCGGCCTGTCCTAAGGTGCTACAGCTCGACGAGCTGGCCGGTCTCGGCGGCCTCCTTGATAGCGTTAAGCAGCGTGAGCGTCTTAACGTTATCGGCGGGGGTCACGACGGGCTTGACCTCGCGGCGGACAACCTTCACAAAGTGCTTGAGCTGCATCTTGTGCGGCAGTGCCGGGTCGACAGCCGGAATCTCCATCTGCAGCGGCTTGTGCCAGTTGGAGGCGCCGTCGTAGGAGAACTGGTGCAGGCGGGGCAGCGACAGGGCGCCCTTAGTGCCGCCGATAAAGTAGGCGTCGGCGTCGAAGGGGCGGTACTGCGGATCCTCGCGAGCGGTTGCCTCCCAGTTCCAGGGGCTGGCGGTGGCGTCGGAGATGGTCATGCTTGCGAGCGCGCCATCGGCAAAACGGACGTTGACCACGGCGGAGTCCTCGGTCTCAAAACCGCGGGCGGCGCTGGACTGCATGCCCTGGACGGCGACGGGCTCGCCCAGCAGGTAGCGGAGCAGGTCGACGTCGTGCACCAGGTTGACCAGGATCGGGCCGGCACCCTTCTTGCGGCGCCACTCGACATCGAAGTACTCGTCATTCTTATAGATCATGTAGTGGAAGCTCGACACGGTGAGCTTGCCCAGCTCGCCGGACTCGATAATCTCCTTGGCCTTGTTGACGAAGGGGTTGTGGCGACGGTGCTGACCCACGAGCACGGGCACGCCGGCGGTCTCGGCCTCGGCGGCGAAAGCCTGGGCATCCTCCAGGTCGTTGGAGATCGGCTTTTCGACCAGCGGCACGATGTTGCGCTTCACAGCTTCGCGAGCAACGCCCAGGTGCAGGTCGTTGGGGGTAGCGATAATGACGGCCTCGGGCTTGATCTCGTCCATCATCTGGGCGGGATCGGTGTAAAACGGCACGCCGGCGGCCTCGGCCGTGGCGCGGGCGCCCTCAAAGGCGTCGGCGATGGCGACGAGCTCGGCCTCGGGCTCCTCGGTGACAAAGCGGATGTGGTTGCGGCCCATGGCGCCGGCGCCGATAACGGCAATGCGGACGGGGTTGAGCTCAGACATTTCGACTCCTTAATACTGGTGGCGGTGGAATGCGACAAAGGGGCTGTCCCTTTGTCGCATCGGTAAAACTAGGCGGACTTCTTCTTGCTGTCGGAGACCATCATGTAGACGGTGAGCACGACGGCGATGGCGGCGATCACAATAGCGCCGTAGAAGGACTGCTGGTAGGCGGCGCTGCCGGCCTCGGCGTGATACAGCACGGCGGTGATGGGCTGGCTGATCCAGGTGGAAGCGGCGTAGCCCAAAAACATGATGCCGTAGTTGACGCCGATGTTGCTGGTGCCAAAGGCGCCACCGGTGAGCGGCGGGTAGATGACGAGCAGAGCGCCAAAGCTAAAGCCGAGCAGGGCGAGCGCCACAAAGAACATGGCCTGCGTAAAGCTCATCGACATGATGACGAGCGCGACGATGGTGACGACAAGGCTGATGAGCAGCGACTTATAGGCGCCGAGCTTGTCGATGATCTGGCCAAAGGACAGACGGCCAACCAGGTTGGCGCAGGTGTTGACGGAGACGACCACGCCGCCGAGGGCGACGGCCGCGGCGCTCGTGGGATCGGCGAAGAGCTGGACGGCGGCGATGGAGGCAACCTTGCCCACGAGCAGGGTGCCCGCGGTGGCGGCAAAGGCGAAAGTGACGATGAGGACCCAGAAGCGCGGGGTCTTGACCATCTCGCCCGGGGTGAGGTCGCCGAAGGTGCCGGCATGCGCGCCGCCCTTGGGGGCCTCGAAGCCCTCGGGCAGCCAGCCGGCCTCGGGGGCCTTCAGGAACAGGGCGGAGGCGGCGATCGTCACAAAGAAGATGACGCCGAGTGCCTTGAGGGCGCCAAAGATGCCCAGGCTCGGGATGAGCAGCGAGGCGAGCACCGGGGACAGCACGGCGGGGCCGGCGGTCGAAGCGGCCAGGGTGATGCCGGAGGCCAGGCCCTTCTTGTCGATGAACCACTTTTGGCCCGTGGTGAGCGCGGGGTTGTAGCCCAGGCCGTTGCCGATGGCGGCGACGAGCGAGAACCACAGGTAGAACTGCCACGGCTCGGTGACGGTGCCGGACATGAACCAGCCCAGGCCGTAGCACACGGCGGCGGCGATCACGACGTTGCGCGGGCCGATCTTATCGGAGATGCGGCCGGCGAAGATGCCCGTCACAGCCATGATGGTCTGAAAGACCGGGAAGGCCCAGGTAAGGGCGCTCGACCACTCGGGGTAGACGGCGAGCAGGTTCTTGCTCACGACGGAATACAGCGCGATGGAGCTGATGAAGAACATGGTGACGCATGCGGCGGAAAGCACGACGGCGCGACCCTTGTTGGAGTTGGTGGAAGCCATTGGACTCTTTCTAATCGATACGGGGGAGGGGCGGGCGTATCCGCGGGTCTCCCTGTTAGGTTGGTTTACTGGTCAGTCGGCTTTGCGACGCCGGACTCGTCGGACCAAAGCTCGACGCCCTTGTTCTTGAGGTAGTTGTCGGCGTAGGTGCGACGGCCGCCGGGCTTGGCGGTGAGGTCGCCCATCATATTAGAGAAGCCGCCATCGACCTTGATGGCGTCGCCGGTGGTAAAGTCCGAGCGCTTGGACGCCAGGAACATGACGGCGTTGGCGATATCGCTGACCTCGCCGATGCGACGCGTGGCGATCAGGCGGCTGCGGCTCTTCTCGACCTCGGGGTCGGCGTAGAAATTGGCCGACATTGGGGTCTTGACGAAGCAGGGCTCGACGCAGTTGGAGCGCACGCCGTAGGGGCCCCACTCGGCGGCGAGCATCTTGGACATCATGTTGACGCCCGCCTTGGTGGAGCTGTACACGCCCGAGAACGTCTCGGGGGAGTGGCTGGCAACGGTCGAGATGTGCACCAGGCGGCCCTGGCCGGCCTTGATCATCTCGCGACCAAAGCGCTGCGAGGTGATGAAGTAACCGGTGAGGTTGACGTTGAGCACCTGCTCCCAGTCGCTCAGCGGCAGGTCCTCCATGGCGGCGAAGCGCAGGATGCCGGCGGTGTTGACAAGGACGTCGACGCGGCCGAAGTCGGCGATGGTGGCATCGACGGCGGCCTGAACCTCGGCCTCGTCGGTGGCGTTCATCTTGTAGCCCTCGGCGTGGATGCCAAACTCAGCGGCGAGGTCGGCGGCAGCGGCCTTGACCTTTTCCTCGTCCAGGTCGAGCATGACGACGTTGGCGCCGTTGCGGGCGAACTCGCGGCAGATCTCGGCGCCCATACCGCCGAGCGCTCCAGTCACAGCGCAAACATCGCCCTCGAGCTTAAGCCAATTGCTCATAGGAACTTCCCTTCTTGTGCCTCCCGGTGGGTCGCTCCCATTAACCGACCCACGTGGTTTTCGCTGGTTATCGTATGCTTAGCGTTCGCGCAGGTGAATTGCATATTTGTTAGAATGGCGTTAACCGTAGGTTTACACTGTGCGATACAGTTTATGCTCAATTGAGCGCGTGACCTGCGAAAACGACCCCCTGCGGTGCTGTGGGCCCGCGCGTGCGAAAACGGGAGATTGACGTGTACGATCGACGACTTGACGCTATTTCGGCCGCCGCGGAGCTGGGAAGTTTCTCGCGTGCCGCGGCAAAGCTGCGCGTGTCGACGCCGGCACTCGTCAAGCAGGTTTCGGGCTTCGAGGCCGAGTTCGGCATCACGCTGTTCGAGCGGTCGCACTCGGGCGTTAAGGTGACGCCGGCTGGTGCACTACTGGTGGACGACGCGCGCTCGATCATGCGCCAGTCCGAGGACGCACTGCGTCGTGCCCGACGTGCGGCGGGCGATGGCGGTGCCGTGCGCCTGGGCGTGTCGATGATGTGCCCGGGGCGCCAGACGCTGTCGATGTGGCCGAGTGTGCACGAGCTGGAGCCGTCGCTGCGCTTTGAGATTGTGCCGGTGAGTGACCTCTACGATGAGCGCGAGACCGTCATGCGCAGTCTTGGTCGCGAAGTGGATGTAGTGCAGTCGAGTTTTTCTACCCCACGCTGGGGCGACGCCTGCCAAAAGCTCCTTATCGTCAACGTACCGTTTTATATTGATGTGCCGCGCACGAGCCCGCTTGCGCGCAAGACACGTATCACGGTTGCTGACCTGGAGGGTATGCGTCTGCGCGTACTGCGCCACGGCAACGACGCCATGGACAGCCTGCGCATCGACCTGTTAGCCGATGGCGGCGTGGACGTGATCGATGTGGATAGCTTCGACTTTGCGCTCTTTAACGAAGCCGAGGAAAAGGGCGACGCGGTGCTCACCTGCGGCGCATGGTCGGGCGTGCACCCGGCCTTTGTGGGCGTGCCGTTCCTGTGCGGCCGCGAGGTACCGGTCTTTCTGCACTACCCGCTCGAGCCCACCCTCCAAGTACAAAAATTCGTCAACGCCATGGCCCAACTCCTCAACTAGCTCATTTGGGACGGGGCTTTTTAGCTCCTTAAAAAACGAGGCCCTGGCCAAATGGCCAGGGCCTCACTAACTTGTATTCCGTTCTAAACGA
>USDH01000058.1 GCA_900553415.1 uncultured Collinsella sp.
CCTCCTCGCCCACCAGGCTCATGAATTTGGCGAAAGTTGCCTCGATCTCCTCGATACCCGAGTAGTGATCGAGGTGGTCGGCCTCGACGTTGGTCACAATGACTACGTTGGGGTTCAGGAACAGGAAGGAGCTGTCGGACTCGTCAGCCTCGGCGACAAAGTAGTCGCCCGAGCCGTTCTTGCCGTTCGTGTCATAGCCCTCGACGATGCCACCGATCAGGAAGCTCGGATCCAGACCCATGCGGTCGAGCATGGTGGCGCACATCGAAGACGTGGTGGTCTTGCCATGCGTGCCGGCAACAGCGACGGTGGTGTAGCCGTGGCCCAAAGCAGAGAGCATCTTGGCACGGGGCCACACGGGAATACCAAGCTCGCGAGCGCGCACGAGTTCAGGGTTGGACTCCGGAATAGCGGTAGAGACAACAACCACGTCGGGCTTGACCTCGTCGATCGTGGCTGCCTCATGGCCCACATGCACCTTCACACCAGCGCGGGTAAGCTGGCGGATATAACGTGACGTCTTAAGGTCGGAGCCGGTAACGGCATAACCGCGCTCGTGCAGAACGAGGGCGATGCCGCTCATGCCGGCGCCGCCGATACCGATAAAGTGGGCGCTCTTAAACTCGGGCGCGGAGGTTGCAGTCTGGGAATCAGCCATGTGCTCGTGTACTCCTTGCGTAAACACTGCCTGTAACCCGTTAACTGTACCGCACCTACCGCATCAGCGCGAGGGCGACCGACGATATCCCGTCTAACTAACGCAAACCCTCTACCGCATCGGCCAGAAGAGCGGCGGCCCTATCCTGAGCCAGACCGCGCGCCGCCTGACGCATGACGTCGCGCTCTGCCGCGTCATCGACCAGGTGCAGCAGCTCATCGGCAAAGGCAGAACCGTCGATATCGGCATCGGCACAGAGCACGCCGGCCCCGGCGTCGACCAGATAACGGGCATTGGTGGTTTGGTGGTCGGCCGTCGCATGCGGATACGGCACGAGTATCGAGGGCACGGCGAGCGCAGCGATCTCGGCCACGCTCGATGCACCCGAACGCGAGAGCACCAAATCGGCAGCAGCCAGCATATCGCCCATGTTGTCGATGTAAGGCTGGACGCGGTAACGCTTCGCCTCCTCGGGCGTCAGCGCCAAAGCGCGCTCGGTCTCCTCAAAGCCGTCGGCACCCGTCGAATGCAACACATAGAGGTTCTTGCGCGAAAGCAGCTCGTTTTTGAGCGAAGTCACGCGCTCGTTGAGGTGCTGGGCGCCAAGTGAACCGCCAAAGACGAGCAGCAGCGTAGCGTCCTCGGGAACGCCAAGTGCCTTGCGGCCACGAGCGCGATCGCCCTCGATCACCGAGCGACGTACGGGGTTGCCGGTCATGAGCACGTGGTCAGGGTCACCTTCGCGCTCAAAGACCGAGCGCGCTGCCGGCACCGAGATGCACACGCGAGCGGCGTGGGAGTTCATCATCTTGTTGGCCAGGCCCGGAACAGAGTTCTGCTCATGTAGCAGATACGGAACGCCTGCGCCCTTGCACCACCCCAGCAGCGGAACCTCGACATAGGCACCAAAACCGATGGCGGCATCGGGCTTGCCGACCTTTGAGAAATGACTGGTGAGCGCACGCTTGGCCTTGTTGACACGCCACAGGGAGGTCAGCGCCGTCCAAGGACGGGAGCGGTCGAAGCCCGTGACCGTAATGGGCACAAAATCAAACCCAGCCTCGGGGACCAGACGACCCTCGAGCTTGCGTGACTGGCCCACGAACACAACGTGGTGGCCACGATCACGCAGCTCTTCGGCCAAGGCGAGCGCGGGGTTGATGTGTCCCGCCGTGCCGCCGGCTGCAATAGCAACGGTCATCTTATCGGTCATGGTAGTCCCTTCGTACACGCGGTCCCTGGTCGTCGGTGCGTAGACGCGCCGACGGGTCCGAGTTCAAATCGATTCGATTATATCCGCCGCCCGCGCTGCGAGGGCTGGGGCGCTGAGGACGACCTTGCGGAGCCGTCCGCGGACGTGGACGAGCTGCCGGCTCGGATGTAGAACCATCCAGAACGGTAAAGCCGCTACGCGAAGGTCGTTCACCGCGCACATGGGCTACGCCGGCGGTACTCTCATCCATAACGGCAAAGCTCTCGCGGCGACGGTCGTACTCATCGCGACGGGCGCTCTCGTACGAAACGCGCAGGATCAGACCGGCAAGCATAAGCGACACAATAATCGATGAACCGCCGTAGCTAATAAACGGCAACGGTTTGCCCGTCATGGGAAACACGTTGAGGATGCCCAGCGCGTTAATCAAAAACTGCACCGCGAGAATGACCGCGGAGCCAGACGCCATAAGCGCGCCCCGACGATCGGTCGCCTGCTCGGCAATGCGAAACGCCGAGTAGATCAGCATCGCAAACACCAAGAAGAACAGCACGGTTCCGACAAAGCCGACTTCCTCGCCAATGATGGCCAGGATGTAGTCATTGTGCGCCTCGGGCAGATACGAGTACTTCATGGTTGAGTTGCCGATGCCACGGCCGAACAGACCGCCCGAGGCAAAGGCCATGATGGCAAGCGTGGCCTGATAGCCGTCACCATACTCGTCAGCCCAAGGGTTCAAGGCAACCTGAATACGCACCATACGGTACGGCTCTGCGACAAGTGCAATCACGATCACGAGAATGCCGAAGATTAGCACGCCGATGATAAATCTGGGGTCGAGACCCGCAAACAACGCCATGCACATGAGGGTCAACAGGATGATCAGGACAGTACCGAAATCGGGCTGGATAAAGATCAGAAAGAGCGAAATACCCAGGTAGATGCCCATCTTGCGAAGGAATTCGTTGATGTTGCCACCGGGCGAAAAGAAGCGATCAAGCATGATGGCCGAATACGCAATGGCAAATGGCTTTAAAAACTCGGAAGGCTGGAACTGAATACCGGCGATGTTGAGCCAGCGCGTGGCGCCACGGCTGCCGCTGCCCACCAAGAACACCAGAAACAGTAGCCCTATCATGCCGATAAGGAAGATCCTAAGCACATCCTCCCCAAACCAGCTGTCCGGCAAAACGCGCACGATGGCAATCAGCGCCAGAACACCAACCACGGCAAACGCGGCCTGTCGACCCAGGAAAAACGTCGCCGAGCCATTCTCGTGCAGCGCCTCGACCGAAGACGCCGAGTACACCATCAGCAGACCAAAGCACACCAAAGTAAACAGGCAGGCCATAAATATCAGACGGGGGCGCATGATGCGGGCGGGAACGCCGGCAATATAGCGTTCGCTAAACGACTGCCTGCCACGACCGGAACGCGGTGTGCTGCGCCGCGAGGAAGCACGGTCCGAGTCGGGCCTCCTCATACCTTGTCGGGGGCTCTCCTCTCTCACCGGCAACCCCTATTCCATTTGCGATTTCGCTGCAGCGGCAAGCTGAGCCACGTAGTCCTTAAACACGCGGCCGCGCTCCTCATAGCCCGAGAACTCATCGAACGAAGAGCAGGCAGGAGAAAGTAAGATCACGTCGCCACGGCTCGACAGCGAACGGGCAACGTCCACGGCATCGCGTAGGTCATCCGCCTGGGCGATATCCACATCGCCATCGACATCGGCCTCGTCCATAGCGGCGGTGAAGCGCTCGCGCGCATCGCCAAAGCAGACGACCGAGCGCACGTTATCCATAACAACGCGCGCGAAGTCCGTGAGCGGCGTGCCCTTATCGTGGCCGCCGAGCAGCAAGATCACGTCGTCATCGGGAAATGCCGTCAGCGCCTTCTCGACCGCGTCGGTGTTGGTCGCCTTGGAATCGTTGACGTAGCGCACACCGTCAATCTCGCCGCACGGCTCCACGCGATGCTCGAGCGGCTGGAACGAGGCCAGACCGCGGCGGACACCATCGACATCGGCACCGACGGCCAGAGCAGCCGTGGCGGCACATAAGGCATTGATGACATTGTGATGGCCCGAGATCTTGAGCTCGGACGTGGCGACAAGCTGGGTCTCGACGCCCTTCAGGCGCACGACCATTTTGCCGTCGCGCACAAAGGCGGCGTCTGCACCCTCGGGCTCGTCAAAAGCGACCTTGCAGATGCGGCGACCCGGCGTATAGATGTACTCATCGAACTCGTGAATGCCAGCGTCTTCGACGTCGACAACCACCAGATCGTCATCGCCCATATTGTCAAACAGCTTGATCTTGGCAAGCGCATAGTTCTTATGGCTCTTATGCCAGCCCAAGTGGTCGGGAGTGATGTTGAGCAGCACTGCCACGCGAGGGTGGAGCTCGGTGGTCGTAGCAATCTGATAGCTCGAGAGCTCAGCCACAAACCACTCGTTGTGGGCTCGGCCGTCAATCTCGTTGACCGGCGGCTCGCCGATGTTGCCGACAGCTACGCTGGCCTCGCCGGCAGCCTTGAGCAGATAATCAGTCAGCGACGTGGTGGTCGTCTTACCGTTGGTGCCCGTGATGGCAATCCAGTTATCGGGCGACAGGCGATAGGCAAACTCTGGCTCACCCATAATCTGAGCGGCATGTTCGCGCCCGGCCTTAAAGAAGCCCGAGAACTCCGAGATGCCCGGGCACGTCACGCATACGTCATAGGCGCCCTCGACCTGTTCGGTCCCATAGACAAACGACGCACCAGCAGCCTCGAGCGCACGCGTGGCGTCATTGGGCTCAGAGGTGCCGCCGCCATACACGGTAACGGCGCTTACGCGCTCGGGATGTGCCAGCGCCCAGCGGGCGACATCGAGACCGGATTTGCCCTGACCCAAAACGAGCAGGCTAAAGACATCAGCAAGAGGCATGAAAGACCACTATCCCAACTGGAAGAACAGAGCAAGGCCAACGGCACCAAAGGCCGCAGCGATAATCCAAAAACGGATGACGACCTTGGTCTCGGCCCAGCCCTTCTTTTCGAAATGATGATGGATGGGCGCCATAAGGAAGACGCGCTTGTGCGTAAAATGGAAGTAGACAACCTGAATCATGACCGACAGGGTCTCAACGATAAACAGGCCGCCGATGATGAGGGAGACGACCTCGGTGTTGGTCATGATGGACGTGCAGGCAAACGCGGCGCCCAGAGCAAGCGAGCCGGTATCGCCCATAAAGATGCTCGCCGGATAGCAGTTGAACCACAGAAAGCCCAAGCAGGCACCGGCACACGCGGTACAGAAGATGGACAGGTTCACGTCTCCGTGCAAAAACGCCATGGCAGCCATGGCGAGCATGGCGATCATGGAGGTGCCGCCAGCAAGACCGTCAAGGCCATCGGTCAGGTTCACGGCATTAGAAAGACCGGCAATCATCAGCCAGCAAAAGACAATATAGAGCCACGGGAACGAATAGCCGCAGATGGTGGTCGAAAGCACGCCAAGGTCGATCGTCAACCCACCGGGAAAACGAATCTCGGGGGCGACGCCGCACCAGTTGACGGCAAGTACCGTAAAGGTGACACAGATAATGGTTAGGCCGATCATCTTGGCATGAGGCGTCAGACCGAGCGAGCGCCCATGCGTAACGGAGGTCAGGTCGTCGATCAGACCCAGCACGCCGGTCGCCAGCGTGGCGAGCAGCACGAGCACGAGCTCGGTGGTGAGCTTGCCCATCAGCAGGCAGGTCAGCGAGATCGCGATGAGGATGACAACGCCACCCATGGTGGGCGTTCCCTGCTTAACCAAATGACGCTTGGGGCCGTCGGCACGAACCTGCTGGCCGATACCCTCGACCTTGAGCAGCTTGATCCACCACGGCATGAGCAGCAGCGCAATGGCGGCGGCGATGCCAAGCCCCAAAAAAGCCTGATACGTTGGATACGAGGGATTGCCGAACATGGGCTAGCACACACCTTCCACAAAGCGGTCGAGCTCAACAAAGCGGGAACCCTTGACCAGTACAACATCATGTTTTTCAAGCGCGCCGCCCATGCGGTCGAGCACCTGCTGATAATCGGAGAACACCTGGATGCGGTCCTCGTCCATGCCCATCATGCGCGCGGCATCGGCCATAAGCTGGGCCAGCTCACCACCCACGCACGCCAGCATGTCGAGCTTCTTGGCGGCGGCATAGGCGCCCACGAGCTCATGCATGCGAGGAGCCTCATCGCCCATCTCGCCCATCTCGCCCAGGATCGCCATGCGAGACCCCGTGCACGAAGCGAGCACAGCAGATCGAGACCGGCTGCCATCGATTCGGCGCTGGCGTTATAGGAGTCATCGATGATGCGTGCACCGCTCTTGGCGCGCTTGATCTCCTGGCGGTGACCGGTGATTGTGAGGCCCCTAAAGGCAGCATCGATCTGCTCGGGCGTCACGCCCAGGCGATAGGCAACCGCGGCGGCCTTAACGGCATTTGGAACGGACTGCACGCCGGGGATAGCAAGCATGGTATCGATTGTCTCGCCCTGACCAAAATCGAGCGTAAAGACCGGACGGCCCTCGTCATCAACACGAACTTCGCGGGCGCGGACCTCATCATCGTCCGAGACGCCGGCCAGCATCACATCGATACCAGCAGGCTGGGCGAACGTATCGCGAATGAACGGCGTAAAGTCGTCCTCACCGCCCAAAACCAGCAGCGGCAAGAAGTCGCCGGCGGCGCACATACCCTGGACAATCTCGGCCTTAGCGCGGGCGATGTTCTCGCGGCTGCCCAAAATGCCGATGTGAGAGGTGCCGATCTTGCTCACGATGGCAAGGTTGGGATTGGCGGACTGGGACAGGCGCTCGATCTCGTGGAAATGGTTCATGCCCATCTCGAGCACCAGGACCTCGGTACCGGCCGGGGCGGAAAGCACCGTGAGCGGCATGCCGATCAGGTTATTGAAATTGCCCTTGGTGGCCCAGACACGATAGCGCTTGGCGAGTACAGCGGCGAGCACGTCCTTGGTCGTCGTCTTGCCGATGGAACCGGTAATGCCAACGACCAGGCAGCCAAGCTCCAGGCGATACGCGTGCGCCAAACGCAGCAGAAACTCCTCGGGATCATCGGTCAGCAGGATGGCGCATCCCTTGTCCTGCGCCAGCGAGACCAACTCGGCATCGGGCTCACGCGTCATCACGACGGCGCCGGCACCCGACTGGACGGCACGGGAAGCAAAATCATTGCCGTCGACGTTTTCACCGGGAAAGGCGACGAAAATCGTCCCTTCCTCGACCTGGCGCGAGTCGATAACGCACCCGCGGCATACCCGATCGACTTCTCCCGTCACGGTTCGGGCCCCTGTTGCGGCCGCGAGGTTGTTGACGGCGATCTCTATCATTGCAGCTCCCCTGTAAACCTAATAATGCTATCGGCGTATTGTATCCCAGCGCCGCGCATGCGTGGTGCAGGGCATGTGAACACCCCTCATATGGGACAACAAACCATGCCCCAAAGATTGTAACCCCCTACTTCGTGCGCGGGATGCCCAGCACGTCGAGCGCGTTGGCCATAATGGACTGGAACGGCACCGCAGCGGCATCTGAGCCGCTCGGCGTTCCGTCGAGCGTGATATAGCACAGCACCTTGGGTGATTGTGCCGGCGCAAAGCCCATAAAGGACGACATGTAGTTCTCCTTGAGGTAGCCGCCGTTCTCGTCGGCACGTTCGGCCGTGCCGGTCTTGCCCGCCACGTCATAGCCGTCAACTGCGCCGCCAACGCCCGTGCCTTCAGACACGACCGTCTGCATGCACGATGTCACCTGGGATGCTGCATCCTCAGAAATCGCACGCTCGCCTTCGCCCCAGTCCTTCTCGTCGCCTTTGCTGGACTTATAGAAGTGCGGGGTCATCATCACGCCGCCGTTAGCGATGCCGCCCACGGCACGTGCGATCTCAATCGGCGAGACAGACAGCGCCTGTCCAAAGCTCATTGAGCCCAGCGTGGCGCCGTCATACTGGTCACGCTCCTTGACGATGCCCAGGCTCTCGCCCGGAAAATCTACACCAGAGCTGTGACCGATGCCCCACTTGTCCACATAGGCGGCAAAGTCGTCGGCACCGATCTTGCGCCCCACCAGGACAAAGCCCACGTTGGACGAACGGCGCATCATCTCGCGCACATCCATGGTCATGGCATAGTCGCGCTTGTCGGCATCGGTGACGGTATCGTCGCCCACCTTGATGCTCGCCGGCACCTCAAGCGACGTACTCGATCGC
>USDH01000059.1 GCA_900553415.1 uncultured Collinsella sp.
TGTTTGGCCAGTACAAGCGCCTGCAGAATGAGTACACCGGCGTGCTGACCGGCAAGGGCATCCCCTTCGGCGGTTCTCTCGCCCGTACCGAGGCCACCGGCTACGGCCTGGTCTACTTTGTGGACGAGTACCTCAAGAGCCGCGGCGACTCCTTCGAGGGCAAGAACGTCGTCGTTCACGGCTCCGGTAACGTCGCCATCTACGCGGTCCAGAAGGTCTCCCAGCTCGGCGGCAAGGTGCTTGCCTGCTCCGATACCCACGGCTGGGTCGAGGATCCCGACGGCATCGACTACACTGTGCTCGAGCATGTCTACAACAAGAAGCGCTCCGGCCACGACAAGGGCGTCACGCTCGCCATGTACGTTGACGAGAAGCCCAACGCCGTGTGGCACGAGGGCGACGGCCGCGGCGTGTGGGAGCTGCCCTGCGACATCGCGCTGCCCTGCGCTCGCGAGAACACGCTGCTGCTCGAGGACGCCCAGGCGCTCGTCGCCAACGGCTGCAAGGTGGTCGGCGAGGGCGCAAACATGCCCACGACCATCGAGGCCACGACCTACTTCCAGGAGAACGGCGTCGCCTTCATGCCCGGTAAGGCTGCTAACGCCGGCGGCGTGCTCGTGTCCGGCCTGGAGATGAGCCAGAACGCCGAGCACCTGTCCTGGACCTTCGAGGAGGTCGACGGCAAGCTCGAGCAGCTCATGCGCGGCATGTTCCACAACGTGGACGACACCGCCAAGGAGTATGGCCAGGAGGGCAACTTTGTCATGGGCGCCAACATCGCCGGCTTCCTGAAGGTCGCCGACGCCATGCTCGCCCAGGGCGTCTGCTAAATCTTCGCTCGACATAGCATCGCAGAAGGCTTCCAGTCATCTTGGCTGGGAGCCTTTTTTGATCCGCATGCGACGGAGGAAAACGGTTCATTTTGTCCCGACACGAGCTATGCCCCCTCGTTTGGTACACTTAAAGGTACTGGACAAGTGAAGAGATGGGGGAGAACGTGCTCAAGTTCGGTACCTACGTCCGTGTTGGAAACGCGGCCGAAGCCTATGAGCTCTTACAGAAGAACCGCAACAACAAGATTGTGGGCGGCGGCATCTGGATGCGCCTGGGTTCGCGTCGTGTGGCGACGGCGATTGACCTTTCGGCCTGCGGACTCGATCAGATCGAGGAGACCGAGACCGAGTTTCGCATCGGTGCCATGTGTACCCTGCGCCAGCTCGAGCGTCATGCCGGGCTCAACGCGCTTGTCAACAATGTCTTTGAGTTCGCCGTCCACGACATCGTGGGCGTGCAGCTGCGCAATACCGCCACGGTGGGCGGCAGCATCTACGGCCGCTTTGGCTTCTCGGACGTTCTCTCCGCCTTTCTCGCGCTCGATTCCTATGTTGAGCTGACGGGCGCCGGCCGCGTGCCGCTCGCGGAGTTCGTGGACATGGGCTATGTGCGCGACGTGATCGAGCACATCGTGGTCGTCAAGCACGATTACCGCGCGAGCTACGAGGCCGTGCGCAAGGCCGCGACCGATTTCCCCTCCTTAAACGTCACCGCTGCCTGGTGGGACAACAGCTGGCATGTCACCGTGGGTGCCCGCCCGCTGCGCGCGACCTTGCTGCAGGGCGAGGCGTGTGGCCTTTCCGGCGAGCAGCCTTCCGAGGACGAGCTGCGCGCCCTGGCCGCATCAGTGCGCGCGCTGAGCTACGGCACCAACCTGTGGGGCTCGGCCGACTACCGCCGCCGCATCTCGGCCCCGCTGGCGATTCAGGCCGTGCGCCGCGCCGCCGGCATCGAGCTTTCGGCCGCGCTTGCCCGCGAGCTCGAGACCGTTCAGGTCCCCAAATATGCCACGGACGAGTATTCCTGCCGCCGCGTGCCCGGCGTCGATTCTAGCGAGGTGCGCTAATGGCTGCCAAACTCATCGATCTTTCCTTTACGCTCAACGGCGGCAAGGTCAAGGTTCAGATTGCCCCCGACACCATGCTCTTTGCGCTGCTGCGCGAGCAGGGCTGCGCGTCGGTGCGCTGCGCCTGCGAGACCACCAACTGCGGTCTATGCACGGTGTGGCTCGACGGCGACCCGGTGCTGAGCTGCTCGGTTCCCGCCGCGCGCGTCGAGGGCCACGCCATCACCACGCTCGAGGGCCTCAAGACCGAGTCCGAGGCACTGGCCCGCGCAATGGCTGCCGAAGGTGCCGAGCAGTGCGGTTTTTGCGCCCCTGGTCTCATCATGAACGTGCTGGCGCTTGCCCGCGCCGCCAAGGAGGATCCGAGCCTCGTCGCCACGCGCGAGGAGCTCTCGCGCCAGCTGGCCGGCAACCTCTGCCGTTGCAGCGGCTACGAGAGCCAGCTGCGCGCCATCGTCCGCTTCCTTAACGAGTCTGGCGTGCAGGTGGGCTTTGAGATGCCCGAGCTGCCGGTCAACGACACAAGCTCCGACGGCGTTTCCTACAAGCAGATCACCCATAAGCAGCCCAAGAAGGACTCGAAGGCCCTGCTCGAGGGCCGTCCCGTCTACACGGGCGATATGGTGCCCGCCGGCGCGCTCATCGTCAAACTCAAGCGCAGCCCCTATGCCCACGCCAAGATCCGCTCCATCGATACGTCGCGCGCCCTGAAGGTGCCCGGCGTGGTGGGCGTCTACACCTACGAGGACATGCCCAAGCGGCGCTTTACCATTGCCGGCCAGAGCTATCCGCAGCCGAGTCCCTACGACCGCCTGATTCTCGAGAACCTCGTCCGTTACCAAAACGAGGAGGTGGCGATCGTCGCCGCCGAGACTGAGGAGGCTGCCGACAAGGCGCTCAAACTCATCAAGGTCGACTACGAGGTGCTCGAGCCGCTGCTCGACTTTACCCAGGCACTCGATAACGACATCGTGGTCCACCCCGAGGGCGACGTGACCTTTATGTTCCCGCAGGGCGGCGACGTTGCTCGCAACCTGGTGTGCAGCGGCACCAGCGACTTTGGCGATCTGGACGAGGCCTTCGCCCAGAGCGACATCGTCTTTGAGCGCACCTACACCAGCCAGGCCACACAGACCGCGCCCATGGAGACCTTCCGCGCCTTCGCGACGACCGACGCGTTCGGCCGCATCTCGGTGACCACCTCCACGCAGGTGCCCTTCCACGTGCGCCGCATGGTCGCGCAGTCGCTCGACATTCCGCAGTCGCAGGTGCAGGTCATTAAGCCGCGCATCGGCGGCGGCTTTGGCTCTAAGCAGACGGGCTGCTGCGAGATCTTCGTGGCGTTTGTGACGCAGCAGACCGGCCGTCCGAGCTATTGCTGCTACACCCGCGAGGAGACCATCACCGCGGGCAACTCGCGCCACCAGATGCAGATGACCGTTAAGCTGGGCGCCATGAACGACGGCACCATCACGGCCATCGACTTGCATACGCTGTCTAACGCCGGCGCGTACGGCGAGCACGCTACCACGACGATCGGCCTTTCGGGCCATAAGAGCCTGCCCATCTACAACCATGTGAAGGCGAGCCGCTTTAGCTGGGACGCCGTCTACACCAACACCAACCGCGGCGGCGCGTATCGCGGCTACGGTGCCACCCAGGGCCAGTTTGCCGTGGAGAGTGCCGTCAACGAGCTCGCCGACATGCTGCACATGGACCCCGCCGACCTGCGCCTTAAGAACATTGTGCGCGAGGGCGAGGTCATGCCGCAGTACTACAACGAGAAGCTCAACGCCTGCGCGCTCGACCGCTGTCTGCTACGCGCAATGGACATGATCGGTTGGCGCGACAAGCCGCTAGCCGTCGACCTGGGCGACCGCGTGCGTGCTCTGGGCTGCGCGCTCACCATGCAGGGCTCGGGCATTTCCAACGTGGATATCGCCGGCATCGACATGCGCTTGGAAGAGGACGGCTTTATCACGCTTTCGACCGGCGCCACCGACAACGGCATGGGCGTCGACACGATCCTGGCGCAGATTGCCGCCGAGGAGTTGGGCGTGGAGAGCTCTCTGATCGTGGTGCGCGGCGTGGACACCGACGTGTCGCCGTTCGACGCCGGCTCGTACGCGAGCTCGGGCACGTACGTGACGGGCCTGGCAGCCAAGAACGCCGCGACCGAGCTGCGTGAGAAGATTTGCGCCAAGGCCGCCCAGATGTGGGATGTGGACGCCGCCGACGTGGTCTTTGATGGCCAGTACGTGCGCCTGTCCGACGAGCGTGCCGCGCGCGAGCAGAACCGTTACCTCACGCTGCGCGACTTTGCCAACCTGTGCGTCAAGAACATCGCGGGCGGCGACGCGCTCACCTCGCATGCCTCTGCCTGCCTGCCCGTTTCGCCTCCGCCGTTTATGGCCGGCATTGCCGAGGTCGAGGTCGACAAGGCCACCGGCAAGGTGACCGTGGTGGACTACGCGGCGGCTGTGGACTGCGGCACCGTGATCAACGAGGCGCTCGCGCGCGTCCAGGCCGAGGGCGGCATTGCCCAGGGTATCGGTCACGCGCTCTACGAGATCGTCGAGCACGATGACCGCGGTCGTCTGCGCACCGGCAACTTTATGAGCTACAAGCTGCCCACGCGCCTGGATATCGGCAGCATTCGCGTGGCCTTTGAGCCGAGCTACGAGCCGACGGGCCCGTTTGGCGCCAAGTCGATCGGCGAGGTTGTCATCAACACGCCGCTCGCCGCCGTGGCCTCGGCCGTGGCGCACGCCACCGGCCACCAGGTTCGATCGCTGCCGATCACGCCCGAGAAGGCCCTGCTGGGGGAGTAGCGGGGCAGCGAACAAGTCGTAATGGGCGGGGCGGGGCAACTCGTCCCGCCTTTTGCACTCGTGGTGAGGTCGTGAGCCTGTAAAAGGTGTGCGTGCGCTTGCCGTTCGTATCTGCTATCATTCCTAGTCTGTGCGCTCATGCGGGCGTGGCGGAATTGGTAGACGCGCCAGATTTAGGTTCTGGTGGGATTCCCGTGAAGGTTCGAGTCCTTTCGCCCGCACCATCGCACCTGCGTCGGCCCTGGCCGTCGCGACACTTTGTTGCATAAAGGTACCAGCACCTCAGATAAGCTGGGCAGTATGAGGAGGAACGTGTTGAACATCACCACTTCTGACGTCAAGGACGCCAAGCTCACCGCTACGGTCACCATCCCGGCCGCCGACGTCGACGCCGCGATCAAGAAGGCCTACAAGGACACCGCCAAGAAGTACCGCTTCCCGGGCTTCCGTGCCGGTAAGGCTCCCCGTCCGGTCATCGACTCCGCACTTGGCGCCGAGGCTACCCTCGCTCAGGCCACCAACGACCTGATCGCAGCCAACGAGCCCGCCGTCCTCAACGAGCTGGACATCGTCCCCACCAAGAACGGTGACTACAAGGACCTCGACCTCGCCAAGGATCACGAGGACTACACCTACACCGTCGAGTTCTCCTTGCGTCCCGCCGCTGAGCTCTCGTCCTTCGACGCCGTCGAGATCGAGATGCCCCCTGCGGAGGTCACCGAGTCCGAGATCAACAACCAGGTCGAGATGCTCCTCAACTACCGTGCCACCTTCGAGGACGTCGAGGGTCGCGCCGTCGAGGCTGAGGACTACGTTACCGTCGACCTCAAGGCCGTCGAGAACGCCGACAACTTCGCTGCCGAGGGCCGCATGCTCATCGCCGGTAGCGACAGCAACCCCAAGGAGTTCAACGAGGCCCTGATCGGTGCCAACGTTGACGACGTCAAGACCGTTACCTGGACCGACGAGGTCGAGGAGGGCGAGGAGGCCGAGACCCACACCGTCGAGGTCACCGTCAAGGGCATCAAGGTCCGCAACACCCCCGAGCTCACCGATGAGCTCGTCAAGTCCGACTTTGGCTTCGACAGCATCGACGCCATGCGCGACGCCATCAAGATCGAGATCGAGCAGGACAAGGCTTCCCGCCTCCCGGCCGAGAAGGAGAACCGTTGCGTCTCCGCTCTCGCCGAGCGCCTGCAGCTCGAGGAGATGGACGCCGACTACGAGCAGTCCGTCTTTGAGGAGCTTGGCCAGAACTTCCTGTCCAACCTCGCTGCCCGCGGCATGACGCTGGACACCTGGCTGCCCGCCTCCGGCCTGACCATGGAGCAGTTCATCGGCGACCTGCACAAGCAGGCCAACGACGTTGCCCGTGAGTCCCTGGCGCTCGACGCCCTCGCCCGTGAGCTCAAGATCGAGGTCACCGAGGACGACATCAACGCCGAGTTCGAGAAGGCCGGCGTCAAGGACGTCGAGGCTTCCAAGGCCGAGTTCATCGCCGATGGCCGCATGCCTGCCGTCCGTGAGTCCATCCGTCGCTCCAAGGCCGTCGACCACCTGGTCGAGAACGCCAAGGTGACCGAGGTCGACGAGACCGCCAAGGACGCCGAGTAATTCTCGCCACCTTGCCCGCGAGCGCATGCATGTGCCCGTGATGGGGTAAAGTTATACACCGGTTATCCGGTTGCTTCGTACGGTGCCAGCCAATGCATAGCATGCGGGCACCGTACGTTTATCTAGAACCAATTTGGTCCGCAAGAGAGAAATGGAGATGCGTATGATCGCTAAGTTCGATTCCGCCCTCGTGCCATACGTTATCGAGCAGACGCCGCGCGGCGAGCGCAGCTACGATATCTATTCGCGCCTGCTCAACGACCGCATCATCTTCTTGGGCGAGGAGATCAACTCCGTCAGCGCCAACCTGGTCGTTGCCCAGCTGCTGCATCTTGAGAGCCAGGATGCCGAGAAGGATATCTCGCTCTACATCAATTCGCCCGGTGGCGAGGTCTACTCCGGCCTGGCGATTCTTGACACCATGAACTTCATTAAGCCGCAGGTCTCGACCATTTGCGTCGGTATGGCCGCGTCCATGGCCGCCGTGCTGCTTTCGGCCGGCGCCAAGGGCAAGCGTTTCTGTTTGCCTCACTCCAAGGTCATGATTCACCAGCCCAGCGGCGGTGCCCAGGGTCAGCAGACCGAGATTGAGATCGTTGCCGAGGAGATCAAGAAGACTCGCCGCGAGCTCAACCAGATCCTGTCCGATGCCTCGGGCCAGCCCATCGAGAAGGTCCAGGCCGACACCGAGCGCGACAACTACCTGACCGCTGCCGAGGCCCTCGACTACGGCCTGATCGACCGTATCGTCACCTCGCGCGATCTCGCCGCGAAGGAAGCCTAGGATGGCAGGAAACATGCAGGACAACTTTGACGAGAACGGCAACCCCATCCGCTGCTCCTTCTGCGGAAAAGAGCAGGGCCAGGTCCGTCGTCTCGTAAAGGGCCCGACCAACATCTTTATCTGCGACGAGTGCGTCGCCGCCTGCTCCGAGATCCTTGAGGAGTCGCTGGCTTCGGACTTTATGGACGCCGCCCGCAACGGCAAGCTGCCAGGCTTCCTCAACGATCACGGCCAGGCTGCATCCCAGCCCGCCGTGGACCCCGAGACCGAGGGCTTTGAGCTCGAGGACGACCGCCAGGTCATCACGCGCGTGCCGACGCCGCACGAGATCTATGACGAGCTTTCGGCCTATGTTATGGGTCAGGAGGACGCCAAGCGCGCCATGTCGGTGGCCGTGTACAACCACTATCGCCGCGTGATCGAGGGCGGCGCCGCGGTGTCTGCCTTTGACGACGGCATGGGCTCGCAGTTCGACGACGGCATGGACGAGGTAGAGCTCGCCAAGTCCAACATCCTGCTGCTCGGTCCCACCGGTACCGGCAAGACCCTGCTCGCCCAGACGCTTGCGCGCATCCTCGAGGTGCCGTTTGCCATCGCCGATGCCACCGCACTCACCGAGGCCGGCTATGTGGGCGAGGACGTGGAGAACATCCTGCTCAAGCTCATCAATGCTGCCGATGGCGACATTGAGCGCGCGCAGGTTGGCATTATCTACGTGGACGAGATCGACAAGATCGCCCGCAAGGCCGAGATGTTTCGGGCGAGGGCGTTCAGCAGGCACTGCTGAAGATTCTTGAGGGCACGGTGGCCAGCGTTCCGCCCACCGGCGGCCGCAAGCATCCCCAGCAGGAGCTGCTGCAGATCGACACGACCAACATCCTGTTCATCTGCGGCGGTGCCTTTGTGGGTCTGGACAAGATCATCGCCGACCGCGTGGGCAACAAGGGCGTTGGCTTTAACTCCGAGATCGCCGGCCCCACCTCGGTCGACGAGAACGACCTG
>USDH01000060.1 GCA_900553415.1 uncultured Collinsella sp.
GCCGACGATGACGTCGAGGAGTTCATGGGCTACGCCGCCGAGGAGAACCTCGAGGCGACCGTTATCGCCGAGGTTACCGCCGAGCCGCGCATGCGCATGGCCTGGAACGGCGTCGCCATCGTCGACCTATCCCGCGAGTTCCTCAACTCTAACGGCGCGCCCAAGCACCAGGTCGCCCACGTGTGCACCCGCAGCGTGTGGCAGCCCAGCTGGGCCGGCACCACGCTTGCCGAGCGCATGACCTCGCTCGTCACCGACCTCAACGTCGCCTCCAACAAGGGCCTTTCCGAGCGCTTCGACTCCACCATCGGTGCCGCAACCGTGCTCATGCCCTTTGGTGGCAAGACGCAACTCACCCCGAGCTCGGCCATGGTCGCCAAGTTCCCCGTGGACGGCGAGACCACCACGGCAAGCGCCATGGCATGGGGCTTCAACCCCTACCTGATGGAGGCCGACCAGTTTGCTGGCGCCTACCTGTCTGTGGTCGAGTCCATCGCCAAGCTCGTGGCCGCCGGCTTTGAGCACAAGCGCGCCTATCTCTCCTTCCAGGAGTACTTCGAGCGTCTGCGCACCGAGGCCGAGCGCTGGGGCAAGCCCACGGCTGCCGTCCTTGGTGCCCTCATGGCCCAAGTCGACCTGGGCGCCGGCGCCATCGGTGGCAAGGATTCCATGAGCGGCTCGTTTGAGGACGAGGCCGGCGAGCTCAACGTTCCGCCGACCCTGATCAGCTTCGCCGTCGCCGTGGGCAAGGCCGCCCGCGCCGTCTCGCCCGAGTTCAAGGGCCTCACGCACCGCGTCGTCCGCATCGCCCCCGCCACCTATGGCGAGGACTACCGTCCCGACGCTCAGCAGCTGCTCGCCGCGTTTGACGCCGTCGAGGCGCTCACCGCCAACGGCAACGCCCTGGCCGTCTCCACGCCCGGCTACGGCTGCGGCGCCGAGAGCCTCTTTAAGATGTGCGTCGGTAACCAGATCGGTATCGAGCTTGCCGAGGATGTAGACGTGGAGAGCCTCTTCACCCCGCTCTACGGCAGCTTTATCGTCGAGCTCGCCGAGGACGCCGAGCTGCCCGAGGTCGCCGACGGCGTTGTCGTCGAGCCCCTGGGCACCACCGTCGAGGGCTATGTCATCGACACCGGCTCCGAGGTCATCGAGCTCGCCGAGCTCCAGGAGGCCTGGGAGAGCGGCATCGAGGGCGTCTTTGCCTACCGCAGCGCCGGCGAGACCCCCGAGGTCGAGACCATCGACTTCCGCGTCAAGGATATCCACGTGTACGGCGGCGCCAAGATCGCCCGCCCGCGCGTGGTTATCCCCGTGTTCCCCGGCAACAACTGCGAGTACGATAGCGCCCGTGCCTTCCGCGCCGCCGGCGCCGAAGCCGACACCTTCGTGATCAACAACCTCACGCCCGAGGCCGTCGCCGAGAGCACCCACGAGCTTGCCCGCCGCATCCGCGCAAGCCAGATCGTCATGATCCCCGGCGGCTTCTCGGGCGGCGACGAGCCCGACGGCTCCGCCAAGTTCATCACGGCGTTCTTCCGCGCTCCCGAGGTCACCGAGGCAGTCCGCGACCTGCTCAAAGCCCGCGACGGCCTGATGCTGGGCATCTGCAACGGCTTCCAGGCCCTGATCAAGCTCGGCCTGGTGCCCTACGGCGATATCGTCGACGCCACGCCCGATGCGCCCACGCTGACGTTCAACACCATCGGTCGCCATCAGAGCCGCCTGGTGCGCACCCGCATCTCGTCAAACCTGTCTCCGTGGCTATCGCAGTGCAGCTTGGACGACCCCTACACCGTCGCCATCAGCCACGGCGAGGGCCGCTTTGTCGCCAATGACGAGGTACTCGCCCAGCTGATCGCCAACGGCCAGGTCGCCACGCAGTACGTGGGCGAGGACGGCAAGCCCAGCATGGATCTCTCCGTCAACCCCAACGGCTCCGCACTCGCCATCGAGGGCATCACGAGCCCCGACGGCCGCGTCCTGGGCAAGATGGGCCATGCCGAGCGTCGCGGCGATAACCTGTACCGCAACGTGCCCGAGCATGTCCCCGGCGATAAGTTCATGCCGATCTTTGAGAGCGGCGTGGCCTACTTCGCCTAAAGCTTTCCCATCGGGTACAATCCCTTCGGGTAACAACACCCGCCACCGGCACGCCCGGTGGCGGGTTCTTTTTTGCTTCGCGCATGTAGGAAGGACATCATGGAAAGCCGCAAGCCGTATCTCGCCACCCTGCCCGGACTCATCTTGGGCTGTCTTGTTTGCTGTGCACTCTGGGGATCGGCCTTTCCCTGCATCAAGATTGGCTACGGCCTCTTTGGCATTCCCGCGCACGACAGCGCCTCGCAGCTGCTCTTCGCGGGTCTGCGCTTCACCCTTGCCGGCATGCTGGTCATTGTTGGCATGAGCGTGGTCCAGCGCCGACCGCTCGTTCCGCAAGCGCGTGATATCAAGCCCATCTGCATCTTGTCGCTCTTCCAGACCATCGGCCAGTACTTCTTTTTCTATCTGGGCCTCTCGCGCGCCAGCGCCATGTCGAGCTCCATCATCGAGGCCAGCGCCAACTTCCTCGCAATCCTCTTTGCCGCCCTGGCATTTCACACCGAGAAGCTCAATACGGCCAAGGTGCTTGGCTGTGCGCTGGGCTTTGCCGGCGTCGCGCTCGTCAACCTCTCGGGCGCAGATGGCACCTTTGGCTTTACGCTCGACGGCGAGGGCTTTATCCTAGCCTCCACTGTCGCGGGCGCTCTTTCGACCTGCCTGATCGGCATCTTCTCGCGCAAGCACGACGGCGTCTTGCTTGCCGGGTGGCAGTTCTTGGTCGGCGGCCTGGTCCTCACCGCCATCGGCTTTTTGATGGGTGGAGCGCTCTCCCCCACGGCGATTGTCCCCGCCATCGTGCTCATCATCTACATGGCGCTTATCTCCGCGGTCGCCTACTCGCTGTGGTCGCGCCTGCTTGCCGTCAACCCCGTCAGCCGCGTCTCGGTCTTTGGGTTTATGAACCCGGTCTTTGGCGTACTGCTGAGCGCACTGCTGCTTGGCGAGGGCGCCGGCACGAGCCCCGTTACTGTCATCGTTGCCCTGCTGTTGGTCTGCGGCGGCATCATCATCGTCAACAAACCCAAAAAAGCCTAGTGAACTGCCCTTATTTAGCAGAGGGGATTCACATACTTTAGTTTAATGGAGTACATCGGAGAGCCGAGGGCCGCCATGCACGCAAGCGTGCGCCTCTTTTTCTAGCGTATCTGAACGCCGGCTTTCTTCTTCTCGCGCTTTACGCGGTAGAGCTCCGCATCGGCAGCGCGAAGTAAGTCTTGCCAGGTATCGACACTATCGCCGACCCGCGCGTAACCGATGGACATCCGCAACGCATACGGCACCTCGGCACGAGCGAGCTCGTCGTCAATCGCCGAACACAGGTCTATGATGTCCTGTTCCGCCGCTGCCTTTTGGAGCACCACGAACTCATCGCCACCATAGCGTGCGATAAAGCCACCAGACGCCGAGCAGACTTCTTTGAGCGCAGCGGATATGACCTGAAGAGCGTGGTCGCCCTCCACATGCCCATAGCGATCGTTAATCTGCTTAAAGCCGTCGGCGTCCATCATGAGCAGATACACATCTTCGGCCTGATCCACATTTGAAAAGAGCGACAGCATATAGGTCTCAAAACGGTTGCGATTGTTGAGGCCAGTCAACGGGTCAGTAGAGATCAGTTGCTCCTGATAGACGATATAGAGCAGCAGGATGCTCAGCGTTATACCGACGCAAAGGCCCGGTACCGAAAACAAAACCTGGAAGGTACCGCCCACCAGAGCGGGAACCGCAAAAAAGGCGAGGGTGCGATAAATGGCCTTCTTTTGCAGGCTTTCGACTTTTTGAGCCTGAATAAAGGCATGCAAGGACGTATATATGACGTAGCAGTAGCTAACGATAGGCTGAATCATATAAAGCGCTCCGCGACGATATACGCCCTGTGCATCGATATAGAACATAGCGTGCGTCCAGTAGCTGGTAAATGCCAGCACGACCACCAATGCTGTTGGCAACGTTAAAAGTACCACCCTGTAGGGCGTGGTCAGGAGCCGTGAGCCCTGCATCGTCTCGGAATAGAAAAACCAAATGAGGCACGCGATGGCGAACAGCGAAAACGAGACCGCGTTGGAAATCCAGTTGGCCGTGATGCCTACAGGAGTGCTTACGCCGTCCGAGAGCGTCCAGATCATATCGAAGAAAATGTAAGCAGCAGACGTGTAGCCCAGCATGCTAAACAAAAGCTGCTGGGTGCTCGAGAACAGGGAGCGACGGCTTCGTACGGCAAGCCCGATAAGAATAATCATGCACAGCAGGAATATCTCGATCTTGAGTGCCTTAATCACTAGACGCCCTCCCTTCAATATCCAAGTGGCCAGAATCGCCCGAGTCGCGCCCAGGCGCCAAACACCCCTTTCTCCGCAGGGGTAAAGGGAATCATAGCAGAGCGCCCGAACGTCACTGCAGAACAGCCACCGTTCGGGCGCCCATACGGCGCGAATTGCACACGCCGGCTTGATTGACTCGCGTCGACGATTACTCGCCGTCGATGTCGGTCGCGACGGCCTCCTCAATAGCCTCGACGCCTTCGACCGACAGATCCTCTTTGCCGTGGCAGAACTTCTTATCGACCCAGCCAGTCAGAATCGGGGCCATGATTGCCGTGATGATGACGGCAGTGGCGATCTGCGCATACGCGGTGGGCGCAAGCTCGGCATAGCGCGGCGCGACCTCAGCAAGAGCAACCGGCGTGGTCATAGCCGTGCCGGCGATGGTGGAGCAAGCAACGGCGGCCTTGCCGTTGCCGCCGCACAAGCGCTCGAAGGCAAAGGTGATGGGGCCAACGATAAAGAGGGTGATGAGGCCCAGAAGGATGCCCGAGATGCCGCCGGTGATGAAGCTCGAAAGGCTCATGGACGCACCGAGCTGAAATCCGATGACGGCAATCGCGGGATTGGCACCGGGAACCAGCAGGTTCTTGATAAACGGGAACAGGTTGCCCAGAACCATGCCAATAACGAGTGGCAAGATGGAGCCGATAATGGTGCCAATGGGAATGTTGGCGAGGCCGGAAACACCGAGGATGATCATCGTGACGGCGGGGCCAGCCGTAAAGAACAGGATACCGACGGCGCCCTGCTCGGACTCATCGCCGAACTCGCCCATGATGCCCGTATAGAGCGCCATGTTGCAAAACGTGATGCCGCCGATGATAGACACGGAGCTCAGACCCAGGAAGTTGTCGTTAAAGAAATATGCCACGCCCAGGCCGAGAGCCGCTGCGACGACCAGCTTGGGGATCAGCACGACGATACCGGTCTTGATGGCACCCGGCGTGGACTTAAAGCTGATGCCGGCGCCCACAAACAGCAGGATCGCGGCGACGATGGTATTGGACCCACCGCGGCAGGCAGCCGTAAAGAAGCCGCCGATCTCAAAAACCTGCGGGCAGAAGGTGTTGAGCAAAAGACCGACGATCATGGGATAGATCATGATGTCGCCCGGGATGCGCGGGACCTTGAATTTCTTTTGCTCGTTGGCGGTTGCTTCCTGTGCCATGAAACCCCCATTTCCGCTGACGGGGTACAAAAGCCCACGTCACGCTTTGCTACAGTAAAGTTTGACCATGGTACCAGAAGAAATAGACCAGCTCGGTGAAAAATTCTACAAGTTGGGATGGAACGAGATTCGGCGCCCGCGACGCCAGCCCTATATAAGGCTCAAGACAATATAGAGTACGATGCCCGAGACGCAGCACCACAGCATCGATTTTGTCTTGACCGCCACGGCCACGACGCCGGCAGCCGCAATCCAGGGAACCAAGGCAGGCCAGAGTCCCGCGTCGAACGCGCCGGGGCTCACCAAGTCGTTGGCGACCAGCGCGGCAAAGGCAGCGGGCGGGATATAGCCCAGGGCCTCGGTAATGCGGGGCGACAGGGTCCGCCCGCGCAAGGCGAACGCCGGGGCAATGCGGAAAAATGCGATGGCCGCCCACGACGACAGCCACAGAACCAAGAACTCGTTAACGGGCATCGCGGGCACCTCTTCCGTCAAATACAGCATCGCACGCCAGCGCAATGGTAATGCCGACCACGACGCTTGCCGGCACGGCAATATTCACGAGGCCCAAGAACTTGCATACGGCGACGGACACCGCGCCCGAAACCGCCGCGACAACGTTGCCGCGCGACAGCCGCTGCGAAAAGAGCAGGCAGATAAAGAGCGAGGTGCAGACAAAGGCTGCAATGGCGGTGGGAACATCGACAACGGCGCCGACGATGGCGCCCATCGTACACGATACGCCCCATGTTGCGATAAGGATCACGTTGAGCACAAAGGACTCGCGCGGGCCCCAATCCTCCCCTTCAACCAACTTGGCAAGCGAGATGCCATATGCCTCCTCGGTAAGTGTCGCGGCAACAGCCAGCGTCTGACGCTTCGAGGCACCCGTCAGATGCGGAGCGATCGATGCCGAGTAAAGCGCAAAGCGCGAGGAGATGGCGGCGACGCTCGCGACGATCGACGCCGCAGGCACACCTGCCAGCCACAGATTGCAGATCATAAACTGCCCGCTGCCCGTCACGAACGTGCTGCTCAGGGCAAAAACCATCCAGGGTTCCATTCCCGTCTGCCCCATGATCATTCCGCACGGCGCGCCTATTGCAACATAGGTAAGCATCACTGGCCAGACGGTTCTAACGATTTTGAGCACCATACGCTTCTCATCCTGACAAGGTCTCCGAGCCGCATGTAGCGACACGGCAGAATCATCATCCGACAGCAACCGAGTTCACCTACAATTGCCACCGGATCGAAAGACACAACTATTTAGGAAGTCATTATGACAGCTATCGATCGAGACCGGGCGCGCGCGGCCTTCAAAAGCTACACCGATGCCTACGACGCCACCAACCCACGCATCGCGCTCAAAATCGAGCATACGTACCACGTGGCCGAGGCATGCGATGCCGTAGCGCGCGAGCAGGGCTGGTCGTCAGAAGATATTGACCTGGCATGGCTTTGCGGCCTGCTACACGATATGGGCCGCTTTGAGCAGCTGCGACGCTGGGACACCTTTAAGGACGCCGAGAGCATGAGCCATGCGGCGCTGGGCATCGAGGTCCTCTTTGGCGAGAATCCCGCCGATGCACCCGTCGTAACAAGCATCCGCGACTTTATCGATGACCCGGCAGAAGATGAGCTCATCCGAGCGAGCATTGCCTATCACAGCGATTTCCGTCTACCCGCGCAGCTCGACGTGCGCACGCGAAGCTTCTGCGATATCGTGCGCGATGGTGACAAGATCGACATTATGCGCACCATCGCCGACAGCACCGTCGAGACCATCCTCAAGGTGGATGAGGACACGTTTCTCGCCAGCCACTTCTCGACACCGGCGCTTACCGCCTTTGACGAGCATCGCTGCGTCGCGCGTGACGAGCGCAACGAGCCGGCGGACTACCTGGTGGGGCTCATCTGCTTTATGTTTGAGCTCGTCCATCCGGCAAGCCGTGCACTGGCGCGCGAGCAAGGCGATATCTATCGCCTGCTCGACGCGCCCTTTGGCATTACGCGCCCCTTTACCGATCCCGCCACGCAGGCAACCTGGAGCCGCCTAAAGAACGAGATGCGTGACTGGCTGGCGCGCGCCTAGCGCTCAAGCTGGGCCAGCAGCTCCTCAACGACCTCGACGGCGCCCCCAACAACCTTGTACTGGGCAGCACCAAAAATGGGGGCATCCGGGTCCTCGTTGATGGCGATAATGCACTCCGCCCCACCGATGCCGGCAAGATGCTGGATGGCGCCCGAAACACCAATACTCACGAGAAGCTTAGGCGAAACCGATACGCCGGTCTGGCCAATCTGATGGCGATACTCCAACCAGCCGGCCTCCACGACAGGTCGCGTGCAGCCAAGCTCGGCTCCCAGAGCCTCGGCGAGCCTTCGCATCAGCGGCAGGTTTTTCTTGGAACCAATGCCGCGACCCACCACGACCAGGCGCTCGGCATCGGCGATCGAGGCCTGCTGCCCCCACTCCTCGGCGGGAATCGAGATCTCGACACGGGCCTTAGCATCATCCGCAAGCGATAT